>NZ_JACJDS010000026.1:0-71549 GCF_014163635.1 Pseudoalteromonas sp. SR44-8 | reverse complement strand
CTTATTAATAAAAATGTTAGCATTCATTTGAAGCTCTTTTCTTGATTCTGTGGTTTGTGTGGTAACAACCATTTGATCATGAATTGAGCTTCAACTCAATTTCTTAAGATCTTACCTATGACATCAATGTAAGTGACAAAGAGTCAATTCCCCCTTGTCAAAATCTTTCATGCAGAGCGTATTTGGCCTTTATGCTGCGTAATCGCCTATTCATTGGAACAACCACACTACATAGCCTTTGCCTTGCCTAAATACCAAACATACTGCAGCAAAATCAACCACGAAAGGTCTACACGCCCTAGTCTTTTTTATATTTATGCAGTAAATCTAGCGGTATATGGCAGTAATCATCTGGATGATTAGTTAGTCGGTCTTGGTGCTCAGCATCACTGGGGACATAATTTGTTAGCGGTTTAACCTGTACAGCTATTCTCTCGGCATCATCTCGTTGGCTGATATAATCGCTTGCTAACGTTAAGTGACTTTGCTCTTCACTATAAATAGCCGTGCGGTACTTTTCACCCACATCATCACCTTGCTTATTAATACTGTATGGGTCAATAATTTCAAAGAAATAATCAATTAGTTTATTAGGCGTGACAGCATCAGTATCAAAAATGACTTTGACACACTCTGCATAACCATCGTACTCACTTTGTGTATTATCACTTGTACCATTAGCCCGCCCTGCTTCTGTAATAACTACTCCGGGTAAGTGCTTCATAAACTCTTGCACGCCCCACAAACACCCTCCCGCAAAATAAATAGTTTGCTGGCGAGCATAAAAGTTAGCTGGTTGTTTTTCATTCATAGAGGGACCTAATATATTTAACAAGCAAAGACAGTGTAATGCTTTCATTTTAAGAATGATTATCAAATGCAGTTTTTTCGAATTAATGTACAATAGCGCCAAAAATCGTGACTGTTTAATTTTGCTATTTTATCACGCTATAAAAAAGTGTTAAGACTTTAATTTTTAGCGCAATCGCACATAAAGAATATGAGAAAAACAACATGAACCGTACCTCGCATCTTATTATACCCGCAGTACTTGCCAGCATATCAAGTGTTGCTTATGCGGCAGATGACTCTGAAGAATCGACAACCATTGAGCAAATAACAATCGAGGCATCCCCTACAGCAAATACGTTACCAGTAGGTACCTTTGACTCACCTATATCAAATTTAGAGTATGACCCTCGTGTTGATTTGCAATCGCGTAACATGGCAGAAGCACAAGCTGATGTTACTATTCGTGGCGGTATCTTTGAAAACACCGGTTTTAGAGTCGGCAGTGCAACTTTACTCGATCCGCAATCAGGCCATTATTTTGCAGAAATTCCTATTGCACCGCAAATGCTCACTGGCGCAAGTGTATTGACCGGTGCTGATAATGCACTTTACGGTGTAAATAGCTCAGTAGGTACTGTGTCGTTTGGTTGGAAGCCAATTACCACTGGTGGCAGTGTATCTGCAGGAGTCGGCACTAACGACTTTAATTTACAGAGTGTTCATGCTGGTAAAAGTATCCCTTTAGATACAATCGCCGATTGGCGCCTAGGTTTTGAAGGGGAATATTCTCATTCACAAAGCGATGGCTCAATTGATTTTGGCGATCATGATTTTAATCGCGCTACAGCTCGTGTGCAATTAACGAGTGCGGATTCACAAACTGATTTATTTTTTGGCTCACAAGAGAAATTTTTTGGCTGGCCGAACCTCTATACCCCATTTGGCGTGAATGAAACAGAAGACTTAGAAACGCAACTGTTAATGCTTAACCATAAACAAAGTTATGCAACAAACAGTGAGTTTGAAGTATCAGCTTATTATCGAAAAAATAATGACCATTATATTTACTCTCGTGAAAACCCAAGCGCGTTTGAAGCTTTTCACGAAACGGAAGTTAAATCATTCGCCATCTCCGGGCGACATGCTCAAAACGATGTGTTCTCACTAAACTACTCAGCACAATATATTGAAGATTCCATTGAATCAACCACGCTTGAGAATAACTTTACTTCGCGTAACTATTATAAAATCAGTGTATTGCCAGAATACACTGTGGCTCTTGAGAGTAATCAACAGCTAACAGTGCGTTTAGGCGCTGCCTTCGATGATACCAACCGCGATGACTCACAATTATCGCTGATAGGTGATATCACATTCAATACAATTAATAGTAACGCCACTGAGCGGACATTTTATTTATCCTACGCTGAGGCCAGTCAAGTTGCAGGTTATACTGCTATTGGTGGCAATGACTCTGGTGGGTTGTTTAGAAGTAATTATAACCTTGAGCGTGAAACCACCAAAAACTTAGAACTGGGTTTATTACTAGAACAACAAAGTTGGCAGCTTAATTCGGCTATTTTTTACCGCCAAGATAATAACTTAACTGACTGGACATTTAGCTTTGATTCAACCTCAGCGCGTTTTGCCGAACCGGTTGATATTGATACCGCTGGCCTTGAATTTTTAGCCACTAAGCAATTTGAAAATACTGAAATTATAGCCAGTTACACCTACCTCCATAAATCAGAAACCTATGGCTCGCCAGATGTCGATGCAAGCTTTTATGCCTTAAATTTTCCTGATCACCGGCTAACTCTGGGTGCAATATGGAATCCGACGGATATGCTAGAGTTTCGTGTTGATAATGAATGGCGTAAACAGCATAAAAATGCCCTGCGCCGTTCAGGTGACGAGGCGCTATTTACTCAGCTAACATTAAAAATAACCCCGCCTACACTGCAAAACTTCTTTATTACTTTAGCAGCGGATAATTTGTGGGATGAATCGTTTGAGGAAATTCCAGGCACACCTGGGCGCGGTGAGCAATACACACTAACTGCAACTTATAGCTGGTAAATAAAAAATATGTATAAAAACCGCATTTTTAAGATGCGGTTTTTTTATGTCATTTGTTCAAGCTCGGTAATTAATTGCAGCGCTTGCGCATTCGTTGTTCCACACACATCAATCGTCGCACTAAAATCACTGCATACTTTTGGCCGCCTTTCATCACCAAATAACTTACATAAATTGTTGTTATCTAACTGAATGCAGCGCTCTCCTGCTTTTTTGCCATTAGGCATCCCCGGAATCGGTGAGCTAATACTTGGTGCGATACAACAAGCCCCACACCCAAGTCGACACGCCATTGGTGATGTATTCATCTTTGCCCCTTTTGTAATCTATTTCGCTAATTTGTTAATTGTGTAATGACTTGTTACATCTTAATACGCCTTGTAAACACTTTATTCATTATAATTGCTGTGTCACCTAATTATGAGGAAAGCCCTGTGGCTACTAAAAAACAAATAATTCTACCTATTGCCGTATTAGTCGCCGGTGTAGGTCTTGCGGTTGCGTTTTCAGCAATGAAACAACCGCCAGAAGAAAAGCCAGCACAAGATACACGCCCTCTGGTATCAGTTAACGCAGTTCACCTTGATGCAATTACGCTAGACGTAAAATCGTATGGTGTAGTAAAAGCAAAAGATCACACCCCACTGGTTGCGCAAGTAAGCGGTCAAGTGGTATTTGTCTCTGAGCAATTTGTGCAAGGTGGATTTGTCAAACAAGGCGATATTCTAGCACGAATAGATCCAAATGATTATGAAGCAGCGTTAATTGAAGCCCAAGCAGGCATGGCGCAAGCCAGCTCTGATCTAGAAATTGAACGAGCGCAAGCTCATGTAGCACAGGCAGAGTGGGATCGAATAAAAGACGATTCAAATCAAATGATCCCATCTCAATTATATTTACGCAAACCACAATTAGCCGAAAAACTAGCGCGTTACCGTGCAGCACAGGCATCTGAAAAACGCGCAAAACGTAATTTAGAGCGCACATACATAAAAGCGCCTTATGATGCGATTATTTCTGAACGTGCAATTAGTTTAGGCAGCGTAGTTAATCCTGGAAGCCAATTTGGCGCTCTCAGTTCAACCTTAGTGGCTGAAATTCGCCTTCCTGTGGCTGATAAAGAATTACAATACCTAATCGATAGCGGTATCGGCGCGAATGTAACACTCAGTGCAGACTATGCTGGTAAGCCATCTACTTGGCAGGCAAAAATTGTCCGCAGCGAAGGTGTTATTGATCAAAAAAGTCGTATGAGCTATTTAGTGGCGCAAGTAAATACACCTTATGCCAGTGAGCAACCGCTGCGCTTTGGCTCTTATATCAATGCGACCATTTCTGGCCGCGAGCTTGATAATGCGATTATCGTTCCTCATCACTTAGTGAAAAACGGTAAAATAGTGGTAATGAATGATGATTTAACTCTTTCGTTCAAACCTCTTAATATTATTAGAGAGCAAAATGGCATGGTCATCGCTTCACAAGGCTTAAATGATGGTGAGCAATTGATCACCTCGGCTTTAGATTTCCCAACTGAAGGCATGCAAGTAAAGCTAAATGACTCTGATAAGCCTGCAGCTGCAACTCAACTTGCACTGAAAGAGGAATAGAGCATGACCATCCATAGCGAAAAAGGCTTAATTGCCTGGTTTGCTCGCAACCCTGTTGCAGCAAACCTATTAATGATTTTTATTTTAGTGGGTGGTATTTTAACTGCGTTTTCTATTCGCAAACAAATGTTCCCACAATTTGAAAATAACTGGATCAGCGTCCAAGCTGTCTACCCTGGTGCTGCCCCACAAGAAGTAGAAGAAGGCATCACCATCAAGGTAGAAGAAGCTCTCGAAGGCCTAGAGGGTATTAAACGGAAAATTACTTATTCAAACCGCGGTTATTCTCAAGCGTGGATCGAAATTGAAGAAAAATATGATACTAAAGAAGTGCTCGATGAAGTAAAAATGCAGGTTGATGCAATCAACACCTTCCCTGCAGACATGGAGCGTCCTATTGTGCGCCATGATAAGTTTGAGCAAGAAGTAATGATCCTCGCCTTATACGGTGATATGAGCAATTATCAGCTCAAAGAACTTGGCAACAATATCAAAGACGAACTGCAAGCACTGCCACAAATTAACTTAGTTGAATTTAATGGTGGCCTTGATTATGAAATTGGTATTGAAGTTAGCCCTGATAAACTTCGTGAGTATGGTTTAACTTTTAGAGACATTGCGAATGCAGTGCGTGCTTTTTCAGCCAATATGTCTGCAGGTCAGATTCGCTCTGAAAACGGCTATATTTCGATGCGGGTTGAAAAACAAGCTTACCGAGGTGATGAATTTGCCAAACTGCCATTGATATTACTACCTGATGGTGCACAAGTGTATTTAGGCGATGTAGCAAACATTAACGATGGCTTTGCAGAAGGCTTACAATACTCTAAATACAATGGTAAAAATTCCTTGTCGTTTGAAGTAAATGCCTCTAAAGATCAAGATATTACCAAAGTTGCAAAAGTTCTTAAGCAGTACCTTAATGATAAAGCAGGTCAACTTCCAGCAGGTGTTAAACTCACGCCTATTGTCGATTTAACCTACTACCTAGAGGGTCGATTAGACATGATGATCGACAACATGGTGTGGGGTGGTCTATTGGTTATGGTAGTACTTGCGCTATTTTTACCCCTACGCTTAGCATTTTGGGTAATGATGGGTTTACCTGTGTCATTCCTTGGCGCGTTTTTAATGATGCCGATGGGCTTTTTAGATGTCACCATCAACTTAGCATCACTATTTGCCTTTATATTAGTGCTCGGTATTGTGGTTGATGACGCCATCGTCGTAGGTGAATCAGCCAGTGCTGAAATTGAAAAACATGGCCACTCTCTTGATAACGTAGTACGTGGTGTTAAACGCGTCGCAATGCCTGCAACCTTCGGTGTATTAACTACCATCGCCGCTTTTTTACCGCAAACTTTAGCAAGTGGCCCTGGTGCTGCGTTTTCAAAAGCCATTGGCGGGGTTATTATTCTGTGTTTGATTTTCTCTCTAATTGAATCAAAACTTATTTTACCAGCCCACATAGCAGCAATGAAACACCGAGAACCAAATCCGAAAAACCCATTACATCGCCTACGTAAAGTGATGGATGGCGGTTTAAAACGGTTTGTTGATAACAATTACACGCCATTTATTGGTCATTGTATTCATTATCGTTATACCGTAATTATTGGTTTTATTTGTGTATTAATTGTCAGTGCTGGGATGTTTGCCGGTGGTTTAGTGAAGTTTGTAGCGAACCCTAAAATTCCTCATGACTTTCCACGTATTTCAGTCGAAATGAACTTAGCATCGTCAGAACAAGCAACCCTAGAAACTGCGCAAAAAATAGAGCAAGTTATTATCAATGTTGATAAACAACTTAAAGAGCAATATGGCACAGCCATGGTACGCGATCTTTCCGTTAGCTTACGTGGACGTACCGATGCCAGTATTATGGCGGTATTAATTGATCCTGAGTTACGCCCTATCGATACCTTTGCATTGAGCGCACTATGGCGTGAACAAATGCCTCCTTTACCTGGCGTGAAAACACTAACCATTCAAGACAGTATTATGAATGGTGGTCGAGACGACGGTGATGTGAGCTTCCGCCTAGAAGGAAAGGATGCCAAACAATTAAAAGAAGTAGCAGCAAAACTTAAAGAAAAACTCAACACCATGGAAGGTGTGGGTGATGTAAATGACTCAATGCAAAGCGCTACAGATGAAGTACAGCTTGACTTAAAACCACTGGCGTACAGCATGGGTTTAACCCTTGCCGATGTTGCCTCACAAGTCAGCTTTAGTTACTACGGCCTTGAAGCACAGCGTATTCTACGTGACGGCGAGGAAGTGAAAGTAATGATCCGCTACCCTGAAGAAGCTCGTAACTCGATCAGCGATATCGCCAGTGCTCGTATCATTACACCTAGTGGCGCAGAAGTACCTTTGGCTGAAATTGCCGATGTAAAACTGGTTGATGGTGTAAACCGTATTCGCCGCGAAAACTCAAAGCGTACTGTTAACGTATGGGCTGCGGTTGATACCGACCAAGTTGAACCTTTTGCCATTGCTGAAGAAATACGTGATGAGTACTTACCGGCACTACTGAAGAACTACCCAGGTGTACAAAGTAGTGTTGCTGGACGTATTCAAGAAGAAATGGATAGCGTTGCTGAGCAAGTGCGTGATTTTGCACTTTCAATGATGATTATCTTCGCGTTATTGGCAATCCCACTACGCTCATACTCACAACCATTGATTATTATGTCAGTGATCCCATTTGGGGTTATTGGTGCCATGTTTGGCCATATGATTTTAGGCATGACAATGAGTGGCTTATCAATTTTCGGGATCATTGCTGTAGCCGGTGTTGTTGTGAACGATTCATTAGTAATGGTGGACTTTGTTAATAAAGCACGTGCTGATGGCGTAGCAATAAAAGACGCAGTAATGCAAGCTGGTGCACGTCGTTTTAGAGCGATTATGCTCACCTCAATCACTACCTTTATTGGCGTATTACCAATCATTATGGAAACCAGCTTACAAGCTAAAATTGTCATCCCAATGGCAGTATCACTGGCCTTTGGTGTGTTATTTGCCACGGTGATCACGCTGATCCTGATCCCATGTCAATATGTCGCACTAGAAGATGCTAAACGATTAATTCGTAAATGGCGTGGAAAAGAAGCGCTGGTAGATGGTGAATCAATTCATAGCAAAGTGAATACTATAATAAACCGCTCACCTTTATAAAATTTTATATCCCAACCAACTAGCCCGAGCTGTATACAGTTCGGGCTTTTTTATGCTTATAATAACAATGAAATATAATTTATTCACATAAAATCAACACGATAATAATTTACTTTGTATTTTATCCACGGTAAAAGTAGTACATAAAACAAACTAAAAAACCAAGGAAGCTCATGAAACTCACCTCGAATATGTTTTACCACACTATTTTTATGACAGCTCTACTACTGCTCTCACACACTGCAATTGCAGGCGAACACGCGAAAGAAATGGATGCATTTATTGAACAATTTCATGGTTTCAAACAATTCAATGGCAACGTACTGGTCGCCAAGCAAGGTAAGGTTATTTTTGAAAAAAGTTATGGCTACGCCAATTTTGAATGGGACATCAAAAATACTGCCGAGACTAAATTTCGAATAGGCTCAATTACCAAGCAATTCACTGCGTTGCTTATTTTACAGTTAGCGCAGCAGAATAAAATACAGCTTGATGCTCCCCTTGCTACTTACCTACCCGACTATCGCCAAGATATAGGAAATAAAATCACCATTAGGCAAATACTTAATCATACATCAGGACTTAGTAATTATACTCAAACGAAGACCTTCAGAAGTGAATACAGTCGCAACCCTTACAGTGTAGATGAATTTATAAAATTACTGTGTAGTGATGATTTATTGTTTGAGCCTGGCACGCAATTTCGCTATAGCAATTCAGGCTACTTTATTTTGGGCGCCGTGATTGAAAAAGTCACTCAACAACGTTACCAAGATGTACTGCAAGAAAATATTTTTAAACCACTCAATATGCATAACACCGGTTACGATTCGCATGCAAAAATAATCAACCAACGTGCATCTGGTTATAGCAATAACTTAGACGGTTACACTAATGCTGATTACCTAGATATGTCGATCCCTTATGCTGCGGGGTCAATATACTCAACCGCACGCGATCTCGTTAAGTGGGACCAAGCGCTGTACACAAATAAGCTAATAAATAAAGAACTAAAAAAACAAATGTACACCGTATCTGAACAGCGTAATTACGCACTTGGCTGGGAAGTTAATCAGCTAGATGCTGATAAATATGGTAAACCATTGACACAAGTACAACATGGCGGTGGTATCGAAGGGTTTAATGCATTTATTAGCCGTATTATTGAAGATCAGCTACTGGTGATAATTTTAAATAACACTGGCGGTGCACCAATGACACCTATGACTAAAGGATTAACCAATATTTTTTATGGTAAGCCCTATGACGGTGCAACTGAAAATGTGGATAGCCAACTTTATCATGCCTTGCAAAATGGCGGTATTGCACAGCTTAAAAGCAAATATAATCAATTGGATGAGCAAAAAGTTCCGCTGCGAGAAAGAAGCATAAATTACTTTGGTTATGAATTAATAGCAATGAAAAAACTCGATGCCGCAATCGCAGTATTTGAACTAAATGCTGCTAAATACCCCGATTCTGCTAATACTCACGATAGTCTGGGTGAAGCGTATTTAACTGCTAATAAACCCGTACTTGCATTAAAAAGTTACCAGCGCGCCCTTGAATTAAACCCCGACAGTGAAAGCGCAAAGCAAGCAATTATAAAACTACAATAATTCTAAAAAGTCGCGTTATATTATTTAAAATCTGCAACATTAAACTCGCTTATGCTACGAACATAAGCGAGTTAGTAGTTTATAATTTCAAGTAATTAGTCATCAAGAACACTAGGTTCAAGTATACCTTTATCAATTAGTTGGCTTATCATCGTACGTGCTTTTTCTCTGCATACGTCACGCAATAAACGCACTGCAGGCGTTATTGATTGGCGGCTTGGACAAATTAACCACAGCTCACCACAGGTATGCTGGTAATTATTCATCACTGTAACCACCCTATCGTTAAGAAGATCATCAGCAATATCTAATGCCGATTTTACGGCAAGCCCTTTGCCAGCAACACACCAGCGCCTGACCAAATCACCATCATTAGAGGCGCGCTTGCCTTGCATTTTTACTTTGTATTTTTTTTGCCCGTCGGTGAATTCCCACGCGTTATTGATAATATTTTGCAGTTGATAAAATAACCCTTGATGCTGTGCTAAATCATCTGGGTGAATAGGCGCACCATAGCGTTTTATATAGTCAGGTGAGGCGCATAACAAACGTGGAATATTACAAATTTTAAATCCGTAAACATTGGCATCAGTTGGCGAGCCATAACGCAGTGCTATATCCACCGAATCTCGGTAGAAATCCACGTTACTATCACTAATATGTGTGCGCAGGCTCACCTTCGGGTAACAATCCATAATTTCATCAATCCAAGGGATAACTAAATTACGGCCAAGATCAGAAGATAATGCAACCCTTAACTCACCTTCAATCTCATCATGTTCGCCTTTTAGGTTCTGCCGAGCTTGCTCAAGTATCGCTATTGCTTGCTCACACTGTGGGATATAGCGCTCCCCTGCGGCAGAAAGCCTTAGGTGACGTGTTGTACGCACAAATAGGTCTACACCTAATGTTGATTCTACCCGTTTGATAGCAGCACTGGCGGTTGCTGTACGCATATCAAGTTTTGCAGCTGCAAGGGTAATACTTTTAAATTCAGCAACTTTTAAAATAAGTTTTAAATCGTCAATCTGCATATTATCTAAATATATTTGATAATGATTCAATAATTATGCTGTTTATCAAAAGTAATGCAAGCGCTATCATCTGCCTCATTCAACGGCTTTGATTAAATAAAGCTATTCGCTACAGGAACCAATTATGACACACCCGATTATTACCGACTTAGAAGCGCGTTACACAGCAAAAAAATATGATGCAACTAAACGTGTATCGGCAGAAGATTTAGCTGTGATCTATCAAGCTATGCGTTTATCTCCGTCATCAATTAATTCGCAGCCATGGAAATTCATTGTTATTGAGTCTGAGCAAGCAAAACAACGTATGCATGATACTTTCGCTAACAAGTTTCAATTTAATCAGCCGCATATTAAAACTGCATCTCACATTATTTTGTTTGCTTACAACCCGAAATACACCAGAGAAGATTATGCAAAAGTGATTGACACTGATATCGCCAATGGCCGTACGCCAGCAGAAAATCGCGAGCAAGCCTTTGGCGCATACGCATTTGTTGACTTAAATACTGACGCATCTGGCAATAATGCCGCATGGACCAAAACACAAACTTACCTTGCACTTGGTAATACTATGCATGCTGTTGCGCGCTTAGGTATTGATTCAACACCAATGGAAGGCGTAGATAGCGCGCTAATTAGTGAACTTTTTGCGGATGAGTTAGATGGTTATATTTGTGAAGTCGCACTTGTCATTGGTTATCACGAAACACAAACCGACTATAATGCTAAGCTTCCAAAATCACGTTTGAGTCAAGATCAAATTATTCAAGTGGTTTAAGTTTTACATTACCGGTTAAGAAGAGCCTGTTACAGGCTCACTTTAACAAGCTTTTTTGTATTATAGCCTCTGCTATGTGCTCTCTTTAGCAGCTCCACAAACAATTTTTTCTTCGCCAAGATGATATATATTATTTATTGCTACATAGGCGCCAGATACAACGCCTGTAATAGGGACTAATAATATTCCACTAATTGAATAGTAGGTATTGGTATCCTCAAAGCCATTAATTATTTTCAATGTCTTACGGTCAGAGGATATTTCACATTTATTGACTGCTGACATGTCCTTAGTTGGTACAACGATACAGCCTGATAACATCGTCAAAGTAAAACATATAGTCGTAACTAATTTCATCTTATAACATCCTCGTTTTTAATTGTCATATAGAAACCATAAAAATTAATATTTATAGATTGTTGGGTAACTATCTTATAAATACTTTACTAAACAAAGTATGCGCTCCCCGCAAACCTTGCACATATAAATCAAGCTTATAGGTTCAATTTTCACTAATAAACATGCACATCAGACACCACACTATGCAACCGTTTTATATTGAGGGAACTTTCCTAACATTCTCTTCAATAACAATATCATAGATAGGCAACTTACTTTAGCAGTGATTCTGTTAAAGAAGTCAAGTTGCACCCAAATAAAGAGATCAGCTTGAGTAGATAGCTACAGCGGTTAATTAACCTACAGCAGCCATTGAAGAAGTTGCGCATAGTGCAAACTCTACAAGTGATAATACTGAGGTTGCGGATAAAAGCACAATTAGGGCAGACTAAAATAAACAAAATCATCAAAACAATAGGTTCATTGGTTTCTGAGATCCAACACTCAGCAGCTGGTATTACGACCTTAGCCGCAAATATAAAAAATATAGAGTCAGTACTTGATGTGTATATAGCGATAGCAGAGCAACTCAATAACCTTGTATTTCGATTTACTCTTTAACTAATCCAAATTAAAAAATCATATAGTTACACGCTATTACGCAACTATAGGGTCAATGCAGCAAATGACGCTCTCACGTGAAATAGGTACGGGCATCGCAGCAGGCTTCGACTTTATTAACTTATAGCAATATTGTGACCTCTTTTTAGCTATTTTGTATTTAGTTATAAAAAGAGGCTGCTCGAAGCAACAGCCTATAATTCTAACTACACTATCTAAGGTGCCCGCTTTCAACAATAGGCGTAACCCAATATTTTAATGGGGTGTATTGGCACACAGGGCTTAACGCCGTTTTAATTGTTTGCAGCTGCGCTAATAATATATGCACCTCAAACTGATAAAAGCTGCGATGCCCTTCTACTTGCTCGGCAATATCAAATTCACTGTGCTCCTTGCTGTAGCCTTCAATGTTTTTTAAGTTAAAGCCGGTAATGCAGTCTATGCCAATTAATATATCAACCACTTCATCTTTTATGTTTGTGGGTACATTTAGGGTAAAAAGTAACTGTTCAGCCATGTTTTTTCTCCAACCAACCATAAAAGATAGGTAATAAATAAAGTGTTGTAATTGTTGAGGTAATTAACCCGCCAATAACCACAATCGCCAATGGCTTTTGAATCTCAGCGCCAGGGCCGGTGGCAAATACCAGTGGCAGTAAACCAAACATTGCGGTTGTGGCTGTCATTAACACTGGGCGAAGGCGTCTGCTTGCGCCATCTAAAATGCGCTGCGTTACATTGGCAGAAAACATTTTCATTTGCTCAAAGTAACTGATCATCACAATACCATTGAGCACCGCTACGCCAAGTAAAGCAACAAAACCAACCGATGCAGGCACCGAGAGGTATTCATTACTAATAAATAGGGCAATCACTCCCCCCATTAATGCAAACGGAATATTAGCAATTATCAGCGTTGATTTAGATAACGATTTAAACGTGGTAAATAAAATAATGAAAATCAGTATTAATGCCACCGGAATAAGCACCAGCAAGTTTTGTGTTGCACGTTGCTGGCTTTCAAATTCGCCACCAAACGACAAGGTAAAACCACTGGGTAATTTTATGCTGCTATTAATTTTAGCTTCCAGTTCATTCACATAACTAACCACATCGCGGTTATCCACATTAACGCTTACAGAAGCAAAGCGCTTTGCTTTTTCTCGCTCTATTAACAATGGCCCCGTTTTAAAGCTAATATTAGCAACCTCTTCAAGTGGTAGTAGGCTGTTGTCGGGCATTAAAATTAGCTTTTGCTTTAATGCGCTCATTGACGATAACTCAAAGTGTGCTGCGCTTTCGCCTTTTTGTGCATTAAACACAATTGGGATCACGCGGTTTCCTTCTTGCAGTGCCGATACCTGTAGGCCTTCTAATTGCGACTTTAAATAATCGCTTAATCCTTCGGTGGTTAAACCAAACTGACTAGCAACCTCAGGAATAAGTTTAATATTTACGTATTTACCCCCTTCAATAAGCGCCATTTGCACATCACTTGCGCCGTCAATATTAGTGGCAAGTGCAGTGATTTTTTCAGCTAATGAGGCAAGTGTCGCAATGTCATTACCGAATACTTTAATCGAAATATCACCGGTGCCACCGGTGAGCATTTCTGATACCCGCATTTGTATTGGCTGAGTAAAGCCAATATTTACCCCTGGAAATTGCGCAAGTGTTTGTCGAATATCCTCGATTAGCAGCGCTTTGGAGTCAAAACGCCACGTATCTTTTGGCGCTAACTCCATAAACACATCGGTTTCGTTTAATCCCATAGGATCAAGCCCGAGTTCATCGGAGCCGGTACGGGCAACAATTTGTACGATTTCTGGGGTGTTTTTTAACAGTGCGGCTTCAATTTGTTTATCGATATCCAGCGAGGCTTGCAAAGAAATACTCGGCGATTTTTCCAGTTGTACAATAATGTCGCCTTCATCTAAAACGGGCATAAAACTTTTACCAAGCCCCTGAAATAACACCCCACTGAGCACTAAAACAGCAACCGATATAACACTTATTGCCACTGGCTTTTTAATTGCACGGGCAAGTGTTTTAGTATAAAAACCTTGTAATAGCGTGACCATTTTAGGCTGGGTTACGGGTTCATTTTTTAATAACAACGAGGCTAAAATTGGAATAACCGTTAACGACAACAACAGCGCACTTAGCATGGCAAACACGATAGTGAGCGCCACTGGGGTAAATAACTTGCCTTCTAACCCTGTTAACATTAATAGCGGTGAAAACACGATAATAATAATAATTGTGCCTGAGAACACTGGCGCCGCGACTTCTTTACATGCGCGATAAATAACATGCAGCCGAGGGAGGTGCTGATTGTTAGCCAGCCGATTCACTATATTTTCAACAATAACTACCGATGAGTCCACCAGCATACCAATGGCAATCACTAAGCCACCTAAACTCATTAAATTAGCCGATAAATCAAACTGTTTCATCATTATAAATGTCAGCAATGCCGACATAGGTAAAGACAAAGACACCACCAATGAAGAGCGAATATCACCTAAAAACAAGGCAAGTAGCACTATCACTAAAATAATCGCTTGACCTAATGCGCTGGTAATGGTGCTAATTGCGGTATTTATTAAGTTAGAGCGGTCGTAAAACACATTAATTTTTGTGCCTTGCGGTAATGAAGCTTCAATGGTGCGAAGTTTATCTTTTACATCTTCAACAACTTGCGCTGTATTACTATTTTTAAGCGCAATTATAAGCCCTTGTACCGCCTCTTCACTGTTTTTAGTGACTGCGCCATAACGGGTTAAACTGCCAACATGTACCGTGGCAATATCACTTAACCGAATAACCTTATTTTGAGTCGACTTAATCACGGTATTTTCAATGGCGGTTATATCGGTGTATTTGCCCTCAGTGCGCAAAATTAAGGTGTCGTTGCCTTTTTCTAAGCGCCCTATGCCACCGTTTTGATTCGTTTGCGTGATTGCTAACTTCATTTCATCAAAGCTGACTTGATGCTGTTGCATCAATAAAGTATTGGGAAGTATTTCATAGGTTTTTGAAAAGCCGCCAAGGCTATTTACATCTGCAACGCCGGTTACAGTGCGCAGTAATGGACGAATTTGCCAATCTAAAAGCTCTCTTTTTTCAATCAGCGATAAGTGAGTACTTTCTATAGTAAACATGAACACCTCGCTCAAAGGCGTGCTCATTGGCGCCATGCCGCCACTAATATTACTGGGCAAGGTGGGCAAAATATTTAATAAACGCTCATTAACTTGCTGACGGGCCCAATAAATGTCGGTGCCCTCTTCAAAGTCAATGGTAATATCGGTAATAGAATACTTAGTGGTAGAGCGCAGCATTTGCTGTGACGGAATACCCAGTAATTCGGTTTCAATCACCCGTGTTACTTGCGATTCTATTTCAAGGGCGTTCATGCCGGGTAATTTGTAAACTATTTTAACTTGGGTGGGCGATATTTCTGGAAAAGCATCCACCGGAATACTTAACCAAGATTTAGCACCAATGGCCATAGCAACAATAACAAAAATACTAACAAACAAACGCTGAGTAAGTGAAAACTTAATAAGCTGGTTTAACATTTACTCTCTCCCTAAGTGAAGCAACATACCTTGTAGCGCACTTACCGAGCTTATTAGTACCTGCTGATCATCTAGGTTTTTATTGGCAGTAAATACATAGTCTTTGCCTTGTGTACCTTTGAGCTCAATCGGCAGTAACTCAAGGTTATCGCCAGACTTTAAAGCAATGTAATTAACATCTTCAAATTCAAACACCGCTGACTTTGCTATTTTAAAGCCCGTTAATTTATTTACCGGTGTGACTTTGATAGTTTGCCCCAGTGTCAGCTGGCATTCATTCGAACTTGGTGACGCCCACACAATTTGATGGTATTTATCTGCAATACTGTCATAGCTCTCAATATTTAAGCTGCAACTTTGTGACAGCTTGAAATGCGCTAACGTGTTGGAAAAACTAAGAGGGACTTTAATCTTAACGCGAATACTACTTGCATCGATAATATCAAACGCGGTGTCACCCATCATACGGTTTCCCGACTCATTAGTGAGTTTTAAAATGCCTGTTTTTGGACTCACTAAGGTCACGTTTTCATTATCATCAATGTTTAAAAATGCCATTTGATGTTGCATATGTTCAAAATTTAGC
This sequence comes from Pseudoalteromonas sp. SR44-8, assembly GCF_014163635.1. Lineage (NCBI taxonomy): Bacteria > Pseudomonadati > Pseudomonadota > Gammaproteobacteria > Alteromonadales > Pseudoalteromonadaceae > Pseudoalteromonas > Pseudoalteromonas sp. SR44-8. Next base: position 55,324 of record NZ_JACJDS010000026.1, on the reverse strand, counting down.
TTGGCTTCAAAATAGCTTTTTGTGATTTCAACCCATTCAGAACTTCTTATTATTTTGTTTTTTAAGTGTTGTTGATTTATATCGTAATGGCTTTTAGCAATAGCGAGCATGTCTTTTGCTGATTGATGGGCATCTAAAAAATGGTGTACATCACTGCCCTCAACGCTTGCAATCGTGGCGCCCTTTTCAACCATGCTGCCGTTAGGGTATAAGTAACGAACCTGCTGTACATCAAACGCAAACAGCACCGTATAATTGACCCCAGGTTTGAAATTAACTTCACCAATTAAACTTTGCCCGTTAATAAACTCTGTTTTTTGAATCGGCGCAAATTCAACATCAAAACCACTGAGTGAAGAAAGCCCTACAGGTGCTAAATTTTGCGAAGCAAACACAGGATTAAATGTTAATAAAGTCACCGTAAAGAAGAAAAATAACGTATATTGAATACGCAAAAAATGACGCATTTTTTTTGTAAAATTTAACAGCATTTAGTTTGTTCACATTTGATTAATTTAATAGAATCAACCATGACTTTTTTAGACTGTTAAATCATCAGGCAAACGCCTTAACGTACCCAAAAAAAGCGAAATTTACGCTATGGTACATTTGTCCATTGTATTTATAAATCATTGATAATAGAGGTTTTAATGAGAGACAAGTTAATAGCAGCCACCTTGTTAATAATAATGGTGCTAAACTTTTTTGATGTACTAACGGATATACATTTAGGGGTGCCGCAGTGGCATATTTTTTCTGAGGGCTTAATCGTCGTCATTTCTGCAGCCTGTGCTATTTACTTAATTAGCGATATTCGTGCGCGTACTGCCAATATTAATGCGCTGAAACAAGAATTAGTGCATTCAAAAAAAGAACTTAAAAACATATCACAGGCAATGATGGATGCGCGCCATGAATACAGTGGTGTTATTCAAACCCAATTCTCACAGTGGACATTGACCCGCAGTGAGCAAGAAGTCGCAATGTTGTTACTTAAAGGCTTAAGCTTTAAAGAAATAAGCTCACTAAGAAGCACAAAAGAAAAAACCGTTCGTCAACAAGCGTCCGATATTTACAGCAAAGCCGATGTAGAAGGCCGACATGAGTTTGCTGCATGGTTTTTAGAAGACTTTATGCAACAAGGACAATACCAACCAACAAGTTCAAGCCTCAATTAATTGACAAGCTACAAAGGTGAGGCCTCTGGTTATTTCTATAGCTTTGCATCCGCTGTGCATTAAATCTTAAGGAATAATTAAAAACCTTAATGATTATCTCTGTGTAAAACTAGATGAATTCATTTTTACTATGACAACCATTGCTCAACTTAGCAAAAACATAACCCCCTACAGCCCCTGCAAGCAGCTGCATATAAAAACCCCAGCCTCTTGCGCCCGCTATAATAGTGATATTCATAATTGACTCGATAGCAATTAAAGCCGAAGCAAACGCCACAATACCCGCAATTACAAATAATTGCGCACCTTGTTTTTTAACTTTTTTAGCAATAAGCCAGGTAACCAAAAACGCGATGGCAAGTGCAATAGCAATAATAGCGCCATAGGTCGGTAGCAAGCCGAGCCAATCTTCAAGGGTTAAGTTAACACGGTCATTAAAGCCCACCACAACACCCACATTAACTAATTGATTGACAACGTATTGACTATGAAACAAGCTAGCGAGTGTAAATGTAAGTAACCAAGAAACTAAAAATGAAGGGAGTATACGTGTTAAAAACGACATGGTTATCTCAACTTAAAATGAAACTTTTTTCTTACAGTAGCAAAGGCTTGCAGGGTAAACAATCTCTACGTTGTATTACTCTACTCTCGCTTTTAGCGTTTTCTTGTAACGCCAGTGCCGAGCTACCAAAACAGCAATACACTGCTGATACCTTAGCAACGGGACTCAATTCACCGTGGAGCATGGTTAAACTCCCAAACAATACCTGGTTAGTCACAGAACGTGATGGCCATATTGTTATCATTAAAAACAACCAACAAACCCGAGTTAAACTAGATTTCGAGGGCTTATACGTTGCAGGCCAAGGCGGCCTACTCGATATAGTGCTTTCGCCAAATTACAGTGAATCAAAAGAAATTATATTCACTTACGCTCAAGGTGAGCTTGATGCAAACAGGCTCGTTATTGCCAAAGCTACGTTTGATGGTGCGCAATTTTCAACGCCAAAAATTATTTATAAAGTTGCCACTGATAAAGACACACCACAACATTACTCAGGCCGCGCCCTTGTCCTACCCGATAATACCTTATTATTTTCAAGTGGCGATGGCTTTGACTACCGTGAGCAAGCACAGGTTATGACCAGTCAACTTGGCAAAACATTACGCATAAACTTAAACGGCACGATACCAAACGATAACCCATTTATTAATCACAAAAATCCTGCAGCTCATGCTGTGTACTCACTCGGGCACCGTAACTTGCAAGGCTTGGTTTATGATTACGATACACAGCAAATTGTTAGCCACGAACACGGCCCCGCAGGCGGCGACGAACTAAACTATTTAACCCCAAGCACCAATTACGGCTGGCCGGTGATCACCAACGGAGATGATTACTCACAAGCACGTATTTCACCGTTTAGAGAATACCCTGGAATGGCTAAACCAACGGTTGATTGGACGCCCTCAATCGCCCCTTCTGGCATGGCTTATTATGGCTCAAAGCATTTAGCTTTTCCCTCACTACAACAGCATGTGCTAATCACTACGCTGGTCGATAAAAAGCTCTACAGTGTTAATTTAGCGAATGGTGAACTTACCCAGACTCATGTTTTACCAGAGGTAACTGGGCGTTTGCGGGATGTATTTGTTACAACCGAGGGTAATATCGCGGTGTTAACCGATGGAAAAGATGCAAAATTGCTGCTGATAACGCCAAAGTGATTAGCTTGACTAGATCGTTCAACACAACTGTATCTAAATACTCGACGAGCTTTTTATATGATTATCAGGTCTTATTTTTTGCTGTTTGAGCGAAAGTCAAAAAGAAAGACCTGACTTTATTGGTTTTTGCGATGCATATTTCTGATTAAATACAATCAAGGTGAGTTAGTTAAATTGGCTTTCGTCTATTTCAATGGTTATGCTATTTAATAAATCGTTAGTGAACTTTTCACTTTCTTCTTTACTGACATAACTTCCTTTGCCTTGAATATTTGCAAGTAACTGGTTTGCAATCTCCTCATAGGCAACATCTAATTGAGTCTGTAATGTTTTAATATCGTCGTGAGTCATCGAGTTGCCTAAAATAAAAGGCTTACTTGGATTCATTGGCCCATAGTTGCCTTCCCAAATTACTTTACCTGTTTTAGACTTAAGGACGGCTTTGAGCTGAGGTAAAAACCTTGTGCTTTTTTCGTCGGTAAAAATGACGCACCATGGCTCAAGTGTTATAACTTGTTTATGAAGATTTTCATTTAAGTGAATAGACTTTACTGATTCTTTTAAAATTTGAATGCTATTTAGCGAATTCAACAAAGTGCTCGCTAAATCAAAGTTCTCTTTTAAGTCGAGCTCTAAACTGCCTTTCATGTGCTTTTCATTAGACAAATCAGATGCTATAACGCCAAGAACCCCATAACGCAGCCCTACATCATCCGACGTATTAACCCAATTAGTAATAACAAAACCTGAACCTTCAATTCTTCGATCCCCTATAGCTAAACTCCAATCATTCCAATCGATATTTAATACATCTAGTTTAATTTTTTCATTTGAACCTAAAGGAACAGCACCTCCCCTTTGAACCGATTGGCACGCTGAAACTAAAAAAATAAAAGTGAATATAAATAGGTGCTTATACATTATAAAACAATCCTTGTTAAAAACTCGATTAATCAAAAGTAAACTATAACACCCTTATTTAACTCTGCGCACTAGTTAAAGTTTTCCGTGCTGAATGATGAACACTAACGCAATCAAATAAATGGCATTGTTAATCCACTTGATTGATTTGTTGTGTGCCTATTTCCACATAGCCAACCTACATTGTATAAATTTATCTAAGGTTTGCTGGTGTAACTTGTGATAAGTTACCCCCATGCTATATCTATTTCAAACTTCCTACAACTTGTTGAATAAGCAAACTTTTTACTTATTTCATCAAAAAGAGTCATCTGCAACCTCAGTGGCTACAATAATAAAAAAGTTAAGCCTATCTTTGCAGTTGCTATTTACTCCTCGTTCATATGGTTGACGAGGTAATTTTTGAACCAATTCTGATAATATTTTTACCTCTTGTTGTTCAAGCTTTGTATTACAAGGCATAGCGTTCATATAAAACGAAGAAGCCCAGTAAATATCACCTTTACTATTTACCCATACTCGTTCCGTAGCTCTCATCGTCTCGATTTCAGCTCGAACTATCTAATCTCGCTCCTTTCCAACTACAAACATCGATAATACAAAAATCACTAAACCTATTAGTGATTTCATGAAACTTCCTTATGTACTTAACAACTTACCATGTGCCAAGTAAGCGGTTTATAAAACCCCAAAACAGCATTTAATAATGTTATTCGAAAAGCTAATTTATGGGGTTTAAACTATGATGGCTAAAGCCGATTCCTACGCGGTGAGTTTCACACCGAGTTAATCTCACAGCTCGCTAACTTTACTCTCGCTAACTTGCTAACTGAACCCTGATTAACAAAAAAGCCGCTGTTCATTACAAACAGCGGCTTCTCTTCTTAAAGCTTACGGCTTAAAACTTACAGCTCTAAAGCTTATTTAATTACTTCAAGGCCGTTCATATATGAACGAAGTACTTCAGGCACGACTACTGAACCATCCGCTTGTTGGTAGTTTTCAAGTATTGCTACTAGAGTACGGCCAACCGCTAAACCCGAACCGTTTAGTGTATGCAATAACTCTGGCTTTTTCTCACCATTGCGACGAAAACGTGCTTGCATACGGCGCGCTTGGAAATCAACCATGTTTGAACATGATGAGATTTCACGGTAGGTATCTTGCGCTGGTAACCATACTTCTAAATCGTAGGTTTTTGCTGAGCCAAAGCCCATGTCACCCATACATAAAATTACTTTACGGTATGGTAGCTCTAGTGCTTGTAATATTTGCTCTGCGTGACCTGTTAGCTCTTCCAATGCTTGCATTGAATCTTCTGGTTTTACCAGCTGTACTAGCTCAACTTTATCGAACTGGTGCTGACGAATAAGGCCACGAGTATCACGGCCATAACTGCCAGCTTCACTTCTAAAACACGGAGTGTGGGCAGTTAAACGAATTGGTAAATCTTTTTCGTCGTAAATTTCGTCACGCGCGCTGTTTGTCAGTGGTACTTCTGCAGTAGGAATTAAGCTAAAACCTTCTTGCTCTTCACCGTCATCATTTACAAGACCTTTAGTGTGGAATAAGTCTTCTGCAAACTTAGGTAATTGACCTGTACCGTATAAACTGTCGCGGTTTACTAAATACGGTACGTACATTTCTGTATAACCGTTTTTATCTGTATGCGTGTCTAGCATAAATTGCACTAGTGCACGGTGCATGCGGGCCATTGCGCCGCGCATTACAGTAAAGCGTGAACCGGTAATTTTAACGCCCATTTCAAAATCAAGGCCGTTTAAATCTTGTCCTAAGTCTACATGATCTTTTACTGCAAAATCATACTTTTTAGGCTCGCCCCAGGTTGAAATCTCAACGTTGTCAGATTCATCAGCGCCCGCTGGTACTGATTCATCAGGTAAATTTGGGATAGCTAAAGAAATTTGCTTAAGCTCTTCTAAAATAGCGTCTTGCTCAGCTTTAACACTATCAAGTTGCGCGCCTAAGTTGCTTACTGCATCTAACAATGGTTGTGCATCTTCGCCTTTAGCTTTAGCTTGGCCAATCGCTTTGGAGCTACTGTTACGCTCACTTTGTAATTCTTGTGTTTTTACTTGTAATGTTTTGCGTTTTTCTTCAAGTGCGCTGACAGTCGCAGTATCTAGCTCGTAACCACGTGCTGCTAGACGCGCAGCTGTTTGCTCGAGATCTTGACGTAATAATTTAGAATCTAACATGTTAGTTTTTAACCTTTTTGCATTACCAGCTGAAGGCCCAGCCAAGCCATAAAAATACACACCACCACATTTAAGGTGATATTGAGGGCCATTTTAAAAAAGTGACCTTGTTGTAATAACAACAACGAATCCATTGAAAATGTCGAGAAGGTGGTCAAAGCACCTAGAAAGCCAATCCCTATAAGGGTTTTAGCGGGGCTAACGGTGATAATTTCTCGCTCTATCAAACCGTATAATACGCCCATCAACAATGAACCAAGAATATTAACCGTCAACGTGCCAAAAGGGAATCCCCTACCAAGTAGTTTTAGCATGGTTTCACTAATAAAAAACCGTAAACAGGCGCCTGAGGCTCCTCCTGCGGCAATCATGAGATATATCTTAAGGCTTGTCATAGCGTTTTATGTCACTGTGATGATCGCGCTCTTTTAAATAGTCGAGCTTTTGCTTTATTTTTTGTTCTAAGCCACGATCCGTTGGAAAGTAATATTGCTTATCGGCTATCTGCTCTGGAAAGTACTTTTCTCCTGCAGCATAGGCGCCTTCTTCATTGTGCGCATAGCGATATTCAGCACCATAGCCTAAGTCTTTCATTAAGTTGGTTGGTGCATTACGTAAATGCTCTGGCACCGGGTAACTTGGCTCGTTCTGCGCATCCGCTTTGGCTTGATTAAACGCCGCGTACACCGCATTACTCTTCGGTGCGCTAGCTAGGTAAATCGTAGCTTGTGCAATTGCACGCTCGCCTTCACTTGGTCCAACTCGCTGAAATATATCCCATGCATTGAGGGCCACTTCCATGGCACGCGGATCAGCATTACCAATATCTTCAGTGGCGATGGCGAGTAACCGCCTTGCAACATACAGCGGATCGCCGCCACCGGCTAAAATACGACAATACCAATACAAAGCACCATCTGGGGAGCTACCTCGAACTGACTTATGAAAGGCTGAGATCAAATCGTAAAATTCATCCCCCCCTTTGTCATACTTGGCTAAATGCGTTGGCAATACTTGACTGAGTACGTGCTCATCAACTAGGTATTGGCCGTTTTGCTCTACGGTTAAATCAATCGCCTGCTCAAGTAAATTAAGCACTTTACGAGCATCGCCATCACTGGCTTGGCACAACGCTTGTTTAGCATTTTGTGCAAGTACCACCGTTTTATTTTTCAGTTCATCATCGCTTGCAAGCGCTCGCTCAATAACAAGATGCAAATCAGTGTCTTGCAGCGATTTAAGGACATATACTCGTGCTCGCGATAAAATCGCATTGTTTAGTGCAAACGAGGGATTCTCGGTGGTGGCACCAACAAAAATAAAGGTACCATCCTCTATATGTGGTAAAAACGCATCTTGCTGAGATTTATTAAAACGATGTACTTCGTCAACAAACAGTAAGGTACGTTGGCCACGACCTTCAAGGTTAGTACGCGCTTCACTCACCGCATCACGAATATCTTTAATGCCTGCCGTTACCGCCGACATTTGAATCAGCGCCGCATCGGCATGGTTGGCAATAATTTGCGCTAAGGTAGTTTTACCAACGCCCGGCGGCCCCCACAAAATAAGACTGTGGCAACGCCCTGCTAAAATAGCTTGATAGAGAGGCTTATCTTGGCTTAATAGATGTTGCTGGCCAATATACTGATCTAAACTGGTTGGTCGCATGCGCGCCGCAAGTGGGCGCACATCCGGGCCAAAATTAAAGCCTAAATTACTCACCTTGACTTTGATCGTCTATTTCAACGCCTTCAGGAATACTAAACTCAAAGGTTGAAGTAGCAAGGCTTTGATTTACTTTAGTGTCGCTAAAAGTAAATGTAGATGATTGCCCTGAGCTGTCTTTAACCAATAATGACGCTAAGCCTACTTTATCTGCTGCAAACACAATATCCAGCTGTTCAACTTGGCTTTCAACGCCTTTATTAGGTGTAACACTGAACCCAGTATCCGTGGCGTGTACTTGGTACTTTTGCCATTGCGCCGGATTTTTGGAGGTCAGTAATACAAACGGTGTTGAATCAATCAAACTGTGAGTATTCATAATCGTTACTTGCTCAGCAAAGCTGTCGAAGTAATAGGTTTTATCGCCATTTGATACAAATAACGTGTCATCAGGGCTCGCTTGTTGCCAACGGATCATCATTGGCTGTTGTAAGGCGATAGTACCTTCACCTTGCATAATTGATTGACCTTGGTCGTCATTAACTTGCTGCGCAAATTGCGCTTGAAAACTCTTTAAACCGGCCAGTTTATCTTGTAATGCTTGGCTGTCATCCGTTGCACTGTCACTTGCAAATACTGATGCTGATAAAAAACAGCTAATTGCTAAGGCTAAATATTTAATTTGTTTCATTTAATTTGCTCCACCATTGGGCACTAATACATCTCGGGCACCGTTATGACCTGGTGCGCTTACAATACCCGATGTTTCCATTTGTTCAACTAAACGTGCGGCACGGTTGTAACCAACACGTAATTTTCGCTGCACACTTGAAACTGACACTTTGCCTGTTTCAACAACAAATGACACGGCTTCATCATAAAGCGGATCTGATTCTTCATCCGCGTTTTCACTGGCTTCGCCCGGCAATAAAATATCCTCAGTGGCGTCACCATTTAAAATTTCGTCTATATAATTTGGTTTTGCACGTGCTTTCCAGTCATTCACCACCGCATGTACTTCATGGTCATCAACAAACGCGCCATGTACACGTATCGGTACGCTGGTGCCCGGCGGTAAATAGAGCATATCACCCATACCTAGCAGGTTTTCTGCGCCTTGTTGATCTAAGATGGTACGCGAGTCAATTTTACTTGATACCTGAAACGCCATTCGCGTTGGGATATTCGCTTTAATTAAACCAGTAATTACATCAACCGATGGGCGCTGTGTTGCTAGTATTAAATGAATACCTGCCGCTCGGGCTTTTTGCGCAATACGGGCAATTAGCTCTTCAACTTTTTTACCAACAATCATCATCATGTCAGCAAATTCGTCAATCACCACCACGATACTCGGTAACTTACCTAACTCGTCTGGTCCTTCTTTCATACCATCAGTATCTTTAAATAATGGATCGAGAATCGGGTAACCCGCCTCTTTCGCATCCAATACCTTTTGGTTGTAACCTTTTAAGTTACGAACACCTAACGCCGACATTAACTTATAACGACGTTCCATCTCACCTACACACCAACGCAGCGCATTGGCAGCTTCTTTCATATCGGTGACCACTTCACACAGTAAATGTGGGATACCTTCGTAAACAGAAAGTTCCAACATTTTCGGGTCAATCATGATCATACGCACATCATCAGGGCCTGATTTGTACAGTAAGCTTAATATCATTACATTAACGCCCACTGACTTACCTGAACCTGTGGTACCTGCCACCAGTAAATGCGGCATTTTACCCAAATCAGCACAGATTGGTTCACCGGCAATATCTTTACCTAAGACCATAGTCAGTGGCGATGGATTTTGCTCAAATTTTGGTGCGTCGATTACTTCTGATAACCGCACTATTTCACGGTGTTTATTCGGTAATTCAATCCCTACATAGGTTTTACCCGGAATAACTTCAACCACTCGGACACTAACCGCTGATAGCGAGCGGGCTAAATCTTTAGCAAGACCAGTAATTTTAGAAACTTTAATACCCGGCGCTAAATCAAGCTCAAAACGGGTTACAACAGGTCCAGGGTATACGGCAACAACCGTAGCTTGAACGTTAAAATCAAGGAGTTTAGTTTCAACTAACCTCGATACAGCTTCAAGCTCTTCTGGTGAAATTGGGTTTTTGGCTTTATCAGGTCTATCTAACAAATCAAGCGTAGGCAATGGCGTACTTGGCGGCTTTTCTTCGAGTAGCTGCTCAAACTTTTCTTTTGCGGTAGGTGGAGGCTGATAGGTACTCTTTGGTTTTGGCATTGGTCTTGCTGGCGAAACCACAGTAGTAACTGGTTTTTCAGGCTCAGTAACATGGCTTTGATCAAGCGCATTTAAGGCAGCCGCAGTGTCCATTGGTTCATCATCAATGGCGCTAAAATTAATTTCTTGATCCAGAATATCATCCAAATCATCAAATGCAGGATGAGAGTCTTGATTTGACACCGCACTATCACTATCCACTTTTGGTTCTGAAAAGCGAATGGCGGGTGTTTCTTTACGTGTCTGTTGCTCATTAACAGGGTCTTGTTCAATTACAACTTCAGTATTTGCAGTGCGTTCGCGTTGTAACCATGCTTTTAAGTGATGGGCAATAAAACGATAACCTCGCATGATCAAATCGCCAATAAAATCGACACATTGCACCCACGACACACCTGTTAATAATGTTAATCCAGCAAAAAAGAAACATAATAATAAAATCGAGGTACCGGTAAAGTTAAATGCAGGCATCATCGCTGAAGCTATCACATCACCGACTACCCCACCGGATGAAAAATTATAAATATCATCAAAATTAATACTACTGATAGCCGTTGCTGAAGTGATAAATAATGCAAAACCAATCACTCTAAGCGATAACGTTGTATAGTCGAGTTGAAATATTCTATGAGGTTGCTTAAATAATAAGTAGCCGAATATTTGTAGTGCAGCTGGCACAAAATAAGCTAACCAGCCAAATGTCAGCAATAAAATATCGGCGATCCACGCACCTGCAGCTCCAGTTATGTTTCTTACATTGTCATAACCTGTTTGCGACCAACTCGGATCAGCAGGATCAAAGCTTACCAGCGCACACAATATAAATATTGCGGCAAAGGTGCTAATTATTAAACCGGTTTCTAATAGTCTTTGTACACCATTTAGGCGCATAACTCGCTATTCCTCATTTTTCTTTGTACTTCTTTGTACTCATTCTTAGCAATGGAATACCTTAGCAGGAAATACTTTTTGTTGCACTTTATCTTAACCATGATGGCCTGATTATGAACAGGTTTTTATTAATCGCGCATGTATCAATAATACAACTTAAGTCGTTACTAAAAAATAGCGCATAGTTCAGCCGATATATGGGCGAATAATCACCCCTTGCTCGCCTTTTACTTCTTCCATAACAACATAGGTACGGCTTTCACTAACGTTCGGTAGCTTGAGCAGAATATCCCCTAATACACCACGATATTCAGACATATCATTTACGCGGGTTTTTAGTAAAAAGTCAAAGTTACCCGAGACTAAATGGCATTCGATAATTTCATCATGCTTTTTAACTGCAGCACTAAATTCATCAAACACATCAGGTGATGTTTTAGTGATTGTCACTTCGACGTACACCGACAAACCTTGCCCAAGTTTAGCAGGGTCAACCACGGCTTTATAACCGACGATGTAACCTTCGCGTTCGAGCTTTTTTACACGCTCTAAACAAGGCGTTGCACTGAGCCCCACACGTCGAGCTAATTCAACATTAGACACTCGGCCATCGTGCTGTAGCTCTATTAAAATCTTACGGTCAATACGGTCTAATAACTCATGCATAATAACGACTAGTTTTTTGTACTGTTTAAACGGTGTTTTCAGATTATATCACTAGAATACCGATTAAAAAAGGTGAGACACACTGCCAGTACATGAATATAATAGTGAAAAATTTTATCCCGTTCTATTAAGGCAATATTATGATTATCGGTGTACCTAAAGAAATAAAAAACCATGAATACCGTGTAGGTATGGTCCCTGCTAGTGTTCGTGAGTTAGTAAACCACGGCCACCAAGTTTTTGTTGAATCTGATGCAGGTATGGGCATTGGCTTCACTAACGAAGATTACACACTGGCAGGTGCAGAAATTCTAGCAACTGCTGCTGAGGTTTTCGCAACAGCAGAGATGATTATAAAAGTAAAAGAGCCACAAGCCGTTGAACGTGCAATGCTACGTGAAGACCAAATTCTTTTCACTTACTTACACCTTGCACCAGATCTTCCACAAACTGAAGACCTAATCAAAAGCAAAGCAATTTGTATCGCATACGAAACAGTAACTGATTCACGCGGTGGTTTGCCACTACTTGCACCTATGAGTGAAGTTGCTGGCCGTATGTCTATTCAAGCTGGTGCACAAGCGCTTGAAAAATCAAACCATGGTCGTGGCATGCTACTTGGCGGCGTACCGGGTGTTGAGCCAGCTAAAGTTGTTGTTATTGGCGGCGGCATGGTTGGTCGTAGCGCAGCACAAATGGCTGTTGGCCTTGGTGCTGAAGTTGTCGTACTTGATCGTAACATTGACGTACTACGCGCACTTGACGCTCAGTTTGGTAATAAAGTTAAAGCGATTTACTCAACAGCTGATGCACTTGAAAAGCATGTACTTGAAGCTGACCTAGTAATTGGTGGCGTACTTATCCCAGGTGCTGCTGCACCTAAACTAGTTACTGCTGAACACATTAAAGCAATGAAGCCTGGCTCTGCAATTGTTGATGTTGCAATTGACCAAGGTGGTTGTATCGCAACGTCTAAAGCAACAACTCACGCTGATCCGACCTTCATCGTTGATGACGTTGTTCACTACTGTGTTGCTAACATGCCAGGTGCTGTACCACGTACATCTACTTTCGCACTTAACAATGCAACATTGCCTTTCATCATTAACCTTGCAAACAAAGGTTATAAGAAAGCATTACTAGATGACGCTAATTTCCTTAAAGGTCTTAACGTGATCAAAGGCCAAGTAACTTACAAAGAAGTTGCTGAAGCCTTCAACATGCCATACGTAGATCCACGTACTGCTGTTGAAAACGCATAACTAGCGTTTAGAATAATAAAAGCCTGTGAACATCAGTTCACAGGCTTTTTTTATATCACCAAAAAAGTTTATTACAGCTTACATTGTGGGTTTTTACCCGCCGCTTTTGCTGCTTTTTGCTCATTTAATGCTTGTGGCAATTTTGCTTGTAGCTCTTTAATGCGGTTAGCAGGTGCTGGGTGAGTAGACATAAATTCAGGTGTATTACCACTGCCTGCTTTACTCATATTCTGCCAAAGTGTTACGGATTCTTTTGGATTAAATCCGGCTTTTGCCATTAAATCTAAACCCACTTGGTCGGCCTCAGATTCATGAGAGCGACTAAATGGTAAAATAACGCCGTACTGCGCACCTAAACCAAGACCTTGCATAATTTCGTTACGATATTGTACATTGCCCATTTCAAGTGCGGCACTGCCCGCTTGCATACCTGTTTGTAGCAAGGAACTTTGTGATACGCGTTCATTAGAGTGCTCAGCAATTACATGCCCTACTTCGTGCCCGATAACGGTTGCTAGCTGATCTTGATTTTCAGCCACTTTCAACAACCCTGTATGCACACCAATGTAGCCACCGGGTAATGCAAACGCGTTAGCTGAATCGTCTTCAAATACCACCACTTCCCACGCCTGAGTTGCATACTGTTGCGGTAATACTGCAATCACATCGTCAGCAATACACTTTACATACGCATTTACTTGAGGATTATTATTAATTTTTTGATTCTTTTTCATATCAGCAAAGCTTTGCTGACCCATCTGACTCATTTGTTGATCAGAATAAAGCGCAATTTGCGTACGCCCTGTTGGTGATGTTTTACAACCCGCTAATACAGCGGTGGCAAGCACAGCCAAAACTAATTTTTTCATTGTATTCTCTTAACTAACAATTTAATTGTTCTTAGAATAGCAAACCAGCCTGCAATTGAATATATCGACTGCCAGTAAAAACATCTGTTGCGTTATATTTCAGTTAAAGGCGATAGTTAGCATGCAAACTAAGTACCCAAGACTAATTGTCGCTGTTACAATAGCAGCCTCTTTTTGTTTAATGGGTTAGTCATGCAGGACTCGGTTTCTTTAAATAAACGCATTCTATTACCTTTACTCGCCAGTATTGTTGCAATTACGCCACTGGCAATCGATATGTATCTTCCGGCAATGTTAGTCATTGCTAACGACCTTAATACCACAATGCCCAATGTACAAATATCGTTAAGCATATATTTAGCTGGCTATGCGCTGGGAATGCTATTTTTTGGCCCAATCGCAGATCAAATTGGTCGTCGCGTGTTAACGAAGGTCGGCTTAGCATTGTTTGGCTTAAGCTCTGTCGCATTGGCCTTTTGTAATGACATTCATCTATTTTGGGCTTTGCGGGGCGTACAAGCATTCACAGGTGCTGCAGCAACCGTTGTGGTGCCAGGGATAATTCGTCATATTTATAAACAAGATACTGCTAAAGGAATGTCGTATGTATCGATGATCATGATGGTAGCGCCCTTAGTCGCACCAACGGTTGGATCAATGATCATGGGCTTATCTCACTGGCAAACAATCTTTTTAGTACTGGCTAGTTACAGCTTTGTTATTTTAGCCTTGGTACAAATATACTTAATCGATATCCCTATTTTCAAAAGCCCGATGAAAGGCTTTGCACTATTTTTCGATAGCTATAAAACCGTATTTAAAAATAAAGATACCCGAGCAGATATAGCCAGCTCAATGTTTGTCTCATTCGGCTTTTTTTGCTTTTTAACCGCAGTGCCCTTTGTATACCTTGATTACTTTAAAGTATCAGAACAATTATTTGGTGTTTTATTTGCTTTCAATGTCATGGCGCTAATGTTTGGTAACTTTTTAAATACCCGCCTAGTACCACGTATTGGTTCACGAAAAATGCTGTATTATGGATTAGCGGTCGGCTTTGTAGCTGGCAGTGCCCTACTCACATTTAGCATATTACACCTATCGCTGTATTTTATTGTTGCAGCTATTGCTCCTCTGATGATGAGTTTAGGGGTTACCGCTAGTAATGCTGATGCATTGATCTTAATGCAGTTTGAAGAGCGTTCTGGCACCGCTACGGCGGTTATTGGTACATTGCGCTTTGGCAGCGGTGCATTAGTCGGTCCAATTTTAGCCTTAATGCATGCACAAAGTGCGGTACCATTTTCAAGCTTAATGTTCAGCGCATTAGTATTAACACTAATAGCCCAGCTTTGGCACCGAGCTAGAAACAAAAAAAATGCCCGTAGTTAACGGGCATTTTTTTACTAAGCGACTTATTTATTCAGCTGCTTTAGATACCATCACCATTGCAGGGCGTAATAAACGACCATTTAATGTATACCCTTTTTGCATCACTGCTAATACAGTGTTAGGTGTTACATCATTGCTTGGTTGAATCGACATTGCTTGGTGGAATTCAGGATTAAACTGCTCACCTTGTGGGTTAACAATTTCAACACCAAATTTTGCAACCGCATCGTTGAAGCTTTTAACTGTCATATCAATCCCTTCAAGCAATGGCTTTAAGGTTTCGTTTTCTTTGTCTGAGAACTCAATAGCACGTTCTAGATTATCAATAACAGGTAATAATTCGTTAGCGAACTTTTCAAGTGCAAATTTATGCGCTTTTTCTACATCTTGTGCAGCACGGCGACGAATATTATCAACGTCTGCAGCGGCACGTACTACGCTATCTTTTTGGTTTGCGATAGTTTGTTTCGCATCTTCAAGCTCAGCATAAAGCATAGCAATTTCAGCTTCAGGGCTAACTTCTTCGCCTTCGTGCGCGTCAGCAGCTTCTACAGCCGCTTCAACCTCTGCTTGCATTTGCTCTAATTCTTCGTTTAATTCAACTTCTTGCTCTGGTGATTTTGTCTGCTCAGACATAATTTAAGTGCTCCAATACTTTTCAATTGCGGTAATTATGGGGATTGAATCAAAAGATTCAAGAGCCAGATGACTCGATTAATTTAAATTCTTGAATGATTGCTTCAATTTGCGCCGATTTAGGACAAATTACACAAAAACGACTTTGATATTCTTGATTTTGAAAATACGGCACGCTGATCACCATCAGTTCGTCACAATCAGTAAATGGCAATTGTGACGTATTTAAAACCGACACACCATTTTTAAAAGCTAACTTATCTTCTACAAAGTTCAAAAATGAGACACCAATATTTAAGCTTTGTTCACAATCAATTTGCCGATATAAATAATTTTCGCCGACCACGATACTGTTATCTGAGCCTAATTTATGGCTCAGCTCACGGGTCCATTGATTTAACGAATCATGACAATTTCGTGGTGCTGTATTTGCCATTGCTTGCATACGGTACAAGCCTTCCATTAAAGTTTGCTGACTGAATACAGTATTAAGCCAAGTAGCGAATTGATAACGTACGGTGTCAGACGCATCATCCGGCTTATGAATACAAATGTTATGGCTTTGCCCTGCTCTATCTAACAGTAAAATAAGCCAATCATTGCTGTCAAAATCTAATACTTCAACTCTAAAAACATGTTGAGAACTTACTTGTGGCAGACCAACGCAGCAACATACCTGATAACGCTGGCTTATACCATGCGCCATCTCGACTAATTGCGCTTGTGCAGGCTGCCAATATTGCGCAATCTGCGACAGAGGGAAAAATTCACTTAGCCAATAATCAAATCCGGCATTAGTAGGTACCCGTCCAGCAGAAGTATGCGGTGAATACAGCAGGCCTATTTTTTCTAGGCGCGACATCGCATTTCTAACTGTTGCAGAACACACAGCCATACCTTTTTGCTTGGCAATACGGCTTGACGCGACAGGTTGACCTTCACCATTACAGTACAGGCTCATCACGGCGGAAAATATTTGCTGATCTCGAGGGTTTAAATTCATAGTATCTACATCTTGCTGCATACTGGGGATATCGGGGCGTAGTGAGTTTATTTCAAGGTTATTTTCAAACTTGTCACTTTTGAGTTACTCTACTGATATTAATACTATTGATGCGTTTATCATGGAATCACCGTTTAAAACCATAGGTTTAATTGGCAAACCAAATCACAGTGGTGCAGCTGCAACTTTACAGCGCTTATACACTTTTTTAAATGCGTTAGGATTTGACGTGTTATTAGAGCAGAGAACAGGTCATCAATTAACCAATGTCCCCAAGGAAAAGTTAGTCAAACTGGTTGAGCTTGGCGAACGTGCCGATCTCGCTATTGTGGTCGGAGGTGATGGTAATATGCTTGGCGCAGCAAGGGTATTAGCCCGATTTGATGTTGCTGTTATAGGCGTAAACAGAGGCAATTTAGGCTTTCTAACAGATTTAAACCCAGAAGGCTTTGAAGCTAGTTTAGAACAAGTATTAAGTGGTCAATATCTTGAAGAAAAACGCTTTTTATTAGAAGTTGCAGTTTATCGCCATGGCGAATTAAAAAGTGCTAACTCAGCAGTGAATGAAGCCGTTTTACATGCCGATAAAGTCGCTCACATGATTGAATTTGAAGCCTTCATTAATAACGATTTTGTTTTTTCTCAGCGCTCTGATGGTTTAATTGTCTCAACCCCTACGGGCTCAACAGCCTATTCGCTGTCGGGTGGCGGGCCCATTTTGACCCCAGAACTAAATGCAATCTCATTAGTACCGATGTTTCCGCATACATTATCAAGCCGACCATTAGTGGTTGATGCCGATAACGAAGTACGCTTAAAGCTCAGCTTAGAGAATACCGACAGCTTACAAGTCAGCTGCGATAGTCATGTGGTGCTTGCTGTATTGCCTGGCGATGAAGTGATAATTAAAAAAGCAGATAAGAAACTGCGCCTGATCCACCCCAAAGACTACTCTTACTATCATGTACTTCGCACTAAGCTCAACTGGGGTAGTCGTTTATATTAATTCTATTGCGCTCATTCAGACTTTAGAGCAAAATAAGCTGAATTCATTTATTACCTTTTCAAGGGAAATCAAACCGAAATGACGTATGTTGTTTTCTTTGCTTTATTATTATTGATAACGCTGCTTGGCAGCTATTTGGTGATTGAAAATAATCGCCGAAAAGCGCTTGAAGCGCAAAAAAAGCTATTCAATAATCGCGTTAAAGAAGTAACTCAACAGTTAAAAATAAAATTAAATGAGTACTGCGACGCAAAAATAATTCGTCCTAAATACATCCCAAGAATACAAGTTATTGCCAGTAATTTCTTTGTCGTACAACCTCATACTGACGAAAACTTATTGTATCTTGAACGCATAAACGAGTCATTGATCAGCACGATTAGTAGTGAGTTGGCAAAAACTTATGTAACAGGTGAGCGAGATGCACTAGCTGAACGCTTAGATTTTTTTGTCGCTGAGTTACCCATAGCCGGCGTTGCTTACAATAAAACGTTTTACCATGAACTTTTACCATCCATGATTAAAGTTTTACGCACTGATGATTTATCTGCGAATCCTGAAGATTATGTCAAACCTGTTGATCCTGAAACTAATTTTGAGAAATCAACCAGTGAGTAAGTAATAAACTAGATAGCGACATTAAAAATTAATTTGCAAAAACCCAAAACACTGTATAAATTAACAGTTAATTGACTGGATGGATGAACAGTATGTTAACTGGGTTAGAGATTAAAAATTTTGCAATTGTAAGCAATTTAAGCACCGAGTGGCAAAGCGGTATGACAGCCATTACGGGTGAAACAGGTGCCGGTAAATCTATTGCTATTGACGCCTTATCTTTATGTTTGGGTGAACGTGCCGAAGCCTCAGCTGTTCGCCCAGGCACTGAGCGCGCTGAAATATGCGCCACCTTCGATTTAACCAACCTCCCCTTGGCTAAGCAGTTTTTAGAACAGCATTTGCTATCGAATGATGAGCAAGAGTGCTTACTTCGTCGTGTGGTGTGTAAAAATGGCCGCAGCAAAAGTTATATTAATGGCACCCCAGTCACTGCAGCCCAACTAAAAGAAATCGGTCAGTACTTGATCTCTATTCATGGTCAACATGCTCACCAATATTTGCTTAAAAGCGAACATCAACTCCAGCTATTAGACGCTTATGCAGGTCATCAACCTCTGGTTGAAGCAGTGCGCCAGCATTATCGTAATTGCCAAAACTTACAAAAAGAATTTACCGCGCTCGAACAAGCCCAGTTGCAACAAGCAGCACAAAAGCAATTATTAGAGTACCAAGTAGCTGAGCTTGATGAGTTTGCTTTACAACCAGATGAATTTTCGCAAATTGAAGCCGAGCATTATAAGCTCAGCCACAGCCAAACTATTATTGAAGCATGCCAACGTGAGTTACAAAGCTTATACGAAAATGACGAGCAAAATGCCTGCTCCCTATTACAACATAGCGCGCAGCAGTTTGCTGAGCTTGCGGGGTTTGATGAAAGCCTAGCTAGTGTGGCTGCTTTACTCGAAGAAGCGGCTGTGCAAGTTGAGGAAGCGAGTCGTGAAATTCGTAATTATGCAGAGCAAGCTGAACTTGATCCGAGCCGACTAATCGACGTTGAAACACGATTAAGTGGTGCGATGGATTTATCACGTAAACACCATATTAAACCAGAGGACTTAGTTGAGTTTCACCAAAGTATCACACAAGAGCTTGAGTCGATTAGTAATAATTCTACCCGTTTAACGCAACTTGAAGGTGAAATTAACCAAGCATTAGCAGCTTATCAGCAAGCTGCGCAAACCCTAAGCGAAAGCCGCCATGAGGCCGCGCAGACATTAAATACATTGATCAGTGCAAGCATGGCGCATTTATCAATGGAAAATGGTGTGTTTGAAATCGCCCTTACACCACAACCTGAAAAAGCACCAAACAGCCTAGGTTTTGATAATGTAGCGTTTTTAGTATCAACCAACCCCGGGCAGCCATTACAACCACTGTCTAAAGTCGCCTCTGGCGGTGAGCTGTCGCGTATAAGTTTAGCGATACAAGTTATTATTGCGCAAAAAGTCACTACGCCAACGCTTATTTTTGATGAAGTGGATGTAGGTATTTCTGGACCAACTGCAGCAGCTGTAGGCAAGCTTTTACGTCAATTAGGCAAATCAACTCAAGTTATCTGCGTAACCCATTTACCGCAAGTTGCCAGCTCGGGGCATCAGCAGTTTTTTGTGGCCAAAGAAATTGCCAATGGCGAAACCTTTACACAAATGTTGCCACTCAGTAAACATGGCCGTATTGATGAAATTGCCCGTTTACTTGGTGGTGATAACATCAGTAAAACAGCCAAAGCTAACGCAAAAGAGTTAATTATGGCGCATGCTTAATTAAGCTAAAACAACACCTACGTTTAGACTATTTTTAAATACAACCATCCATTAAGCCTTACTTATATAAAGCAAGGCTTAATAACTAACAATAGAACACATATAAATCATGACGATAACAACATTGCCAATAAAATTAATTAGCCTACTTTTTTGTTTTACACTTTTAACGGGTTGTAACGATTACTTTATAAATACCACGCAACTGACGAATAGCACATGGCAACCACTTTTAGTCATTGCATTTATTAGCCTATTTTTGATCCCGTTAATTAGCTTAGCGCTGCTTATATTTAGTCAATGGAAGCACCTTCAGTTTAAAATAACTCTGCAACGTTATTTACATGGCTCACTTGTTTTAATGCTCGCCATAGCATGGTTTATCGAATTAAGCTTAGTGCAACGCGCTGATAACCGTATGGATTTGATGTTAACGCTGTGCGCGCTAGCCACTCAAATGGTATTAGTCGTGGCTGCTTTTGTACTTGTTAATAAACAACAAAAAATGCACCACCGCGCTAAAAACTTTCTGTAACGCACTGTTTAAAATAACAATTAAAAACATTTATTTTACATAATTGACACATTTAATTTAGCAACATACACTCAATAAAATAAAAAAATCGATGGAATGAATAATGAGCGCTACACAATCTAAAATCACCCAGCTAAAACGTTGTTATGCAACATTACAACTGGGTGTTGCTAAAGCTGATGGCCGCCTTACTCTTACTGATAACCTGCTGCATTTTGAAGCCCTCAATAAACAACTTAACTTAGGTTGTTATGCCATCAAACTTAATAATATTTCCCATGTCGAAAAATGCGCAGCTAAAGCCGGCGGTTTAATCCCTATCACCACCGCTGGAATCAAAATAACCACCAAAGAAAATTATCATCTAGAGTTTATTTTAGCTGAACCCGATGAGTGGCTTAATTGCCTGCAAGCGAGTCATTGAAAAAAGGTTAAAAATACTAGGGGCTAGGTTAAAGGTTCTAGAAGCTAGGAAGCCACATTTAGCTCAGTGTATAATTAAACACTGTAGATACAAGGTTGGGTTGAGTGCAACGAAACCCAACAATATATATTAAAATTATAGTTGCGGCTGAAGCCGTGAAGCAAACGAGAGCTATTTCTCTCGCTTGGACACCATGGTTTAGGGCTTAAGGACGGCTTTGTGCCAACAGCGGAGAGGCACCATAGTCACTTATGTGGACTCCCATTTATCAACAACTATTTTAACTAAATATATTCGCTTTCTTATGTACGAGTTCTAAATGAGGCGCTACCTCGACTCCAAGATAATTTCGCGTGTTAGAGCACTCTTCTTGTTAACGAGCTTTTCGCTCTTGTGACTATACTGTGTCATCTAACATGTTATTAATTCAGCTAAAAATGATGATTGATTTTTTATAATAAAACAGCTTTATATTCTGTTTTATTATTGATTAAAGAAAAAGCGGTTCTAACCGTTTTATTGGCTAATGCGACAGCTGCACACTTTTTCCCTCGTCGTCCTATTAACGCTTTCAGCCAGCGTTCTTTACTTGTTTTTGGCTCTCGTTTAATAACTTGTTGGATCACAGCCATTGCACCTGTAATGAGTAAACTACGTAATGTTGTATTTCGACGTCGACTTATTTTACCTAAACTTACTTTACCACCTGAGCTATGTTGAGTCGGTGTCAAACCGATACAAGCAGCGGCATCTTTGCCTGCTTTAAACCTGGCTAATTCACCCGACGACAAATTAATAAAAAGATGAATAGCATTTAAGATCCCAACCCCTTCTAGTCGCATTAATTTTTTACAGCTTGGTGTTTCGTCAATCCATTTAGCCAATGCTAAATCATAGGCAGCAATTGCTTCAGTTAACGTTAAATATAAATCCAATGATACTTTAAGCATTTTTCTAAATGCATCACAAAACCCATTTTCGGCATTTTCTAATGCATCTTGAATAGTACCGACAAACTAACATATTGAGCGACCACTGCTTATATTAAATTCACGTAGTAAACCAGTGAGTTGATTTTTAAGCGCTACTTTTTGTTTAACACTGTGCTCTCTCAATTTAAGCATTGATTGCGCTTGCTGTTCATTAATTGATTTTGCAGTAATAAAGTGAACATCTGGTAACAACGATGCCTGTAAAACAGCCAAAGCATCATTTTTATCTGTTTTTTGACTTTGACGAACAGACATGACTAATCGTGCAGATATTAATAAGGAATTATGACCAAGTAAAGTTGCAAATTGATGCCAATAATTGGCACTCGCACAGGCTTCAAAAATAATCGTTGAAGGACTAAGCGACGCCAAGTACTCACTAAATTGTTGCAGTGTCATCTCATTATTTGAGTGCACTTTATTATTTGTAGAACTACAAACTTGTATTAATTTATGAGCTAAATCGACACCTATTCTTAACTTATTCATACTTGAACTCCGAAAATAATTTCTACTTCAGTGTAGAGGTTGGGAGTCCAATTATCTTTTTATACGGTTTTAAATTCATTGTTGACCGTTACACCCATATATTCATCCATGAGTCTTATATTTCTCATATTCTTCTAGGTATAAGTTTTCTGAAGTGTCACGAAACTGTTGCCGCCTTAGATGTAAATCGTTAAGCTTTTCGCTAATACTTTTGTAAATGATTTGATGAGCTTGGTTCTTAAGTTTAGATTCATCATATTCATCAATTACGTAATCATCTCCCAAAGCGATGTTAACTAGTTGAAGCAATATCGTTTTATCTAATTTATCTAAATATTCATAATTACCGTCTTCTTTCAAAAAGAATCCCTGAGAATTTTCAATTTTTAATGCTTTCATAACCACTCTTTCTTTCTGTATATGCTGTTTCACCAGCTTCTAATGAGTCTATAGTCACCTTGAAGTTATTCATTTTTATTCCATCCACAGTACTTAACTCTTTAACAGACGGGTGCCCAGAATATCTTCGATATACAATTTCACCATTTTCAACTTCTTTGGATGTATAAACTACATAATCAGCCTTAATAGATGCTCCAACGGTACTGTTGTGTGTTACTACAACTATAGGCATAGTTTGTGATAGCTCTTTCAATATTTGATTCACTTCACCTTTCAAAAAAACGTTGTCAAAAGAAGATTCGGGCTCATCAATTAATAAATAGTCATAATTTTGAGCATCCTTAATTTCTTGAAGCAATCTGAATTCTGATCTTTCACCACCTGAAACTTTAAAACCATCTTTGTTAAGAATTTCATATTCAATACATGCAAAATATTTATAGAACTCTGAAGGAGTTAACGCATCATTATTTTTCAATTCAAGAAGATATTTATATGGGGAGGAGTATTCTTTGTAGGCACTGGTAAAGGCAACTTTCTTACCACTTACACTTTTAACTTCGCCAGCCCCGTTAAAAGCTCGTTGCTTACAAACAACTTTAAAGCCTTGAATATTTTCTTCATGAATAATTTTTTCAGTCTGAAGTTGTTTGGCAATTAGATTAAATTTCAAAACCTTTTGATGTTCAATCATTATTTTATACAAATCAACATCTTTCACTTGTGTGCTAGAAGACCGTAGCTTGAGTTTACTTTTTACGTCCCGTACTACCTCATTAACAACATTCTTCTTCTTTGTGCTAAGTATTTTTTTCCAAAGAGACTCTATTAACTCACATGCTAGAGCCTTCAAACCTTCTACATCTATATGTTTATCAATTACATCTCTGTACTCAATATTTTCAATTAATAGTCGAACAGAGATTATGAGGTCAGTAAGTCCTTTCTCTTCGCTTATTTCAAATTGTGACTCGTTAAATAGAGTAACTTTAGAGAAAGCGTCTCGTTTACTTACCTCTTCTGCCTGTTTCAAAAGAGTTTCAAGGTACTCATCTACCTTACGGCGATTCGTAACAAGGTCAACGGTAGTTACATCATCTAATACTGCTTTAAAAGGAGCCAAGTGCTTATCAACAAAATTGCTTTTCTTTCGAGCCACACCTTCATTGAATTCTTTTTCATAGTTTGAATCATCTCTCTGCACTAGTGAAAACTGAGGAATATACTTTACGTTTTTACATTCCTCATTGATCCGATTTAAAGTCACTGTTTTACCAGAAGATCTTGCCCCTAGAACAATATTCAAACCAGTAGAAAGTTGTTGACCATCATCAAATATCTGGAACAGTTTATTTCCATCAGATTTTGATAAAGCAACTTTGCTTCTATCACTCAGGCTATGCTTGATTGCGCTTATTGTTAATTCACCACAATCAATATAGGTTTGCCTTGGGGGGAACTTACGTAAACAATCCTTAATCCTTACATCACTAAATAAAACAGGGGTTATTTCATTCTCATCCTTTGCCATTCGAACAAATTTCTTTGGGCTGTCAACTTCGCCTGCATCTATGAAGGTGCGTAGTTGTTCAAAGGTGTCTTTTGATATGGATGGTTTTTTCTGGTAGTGAGGAATAATTAAATAATCATTAAGATTTCCAAATATCTGAACTAATTCTTCGACATTTATTTTATCTCCTGCCTTCTTTATTTTTTCAGATACTTTATTAGCTTTAAGCTGAAAATCATCTAAGTTTTCGTTCTCTGAAATGAGAAGGATATGACCATTATCAACATAAATTTCAATGCCTGGAAATACTATGCAATCCAAGGATTTTTCAATCTCTTGAAATTGAGCGAGATCGAAAATATCGTGGTTTGTTATAGCAATAGCATCAAGTTCTGTCACCGTAACGTATTCATTTAGCTTATCCAATGAAAACTCAAAGTGTGCATCACTAAATGTAGGGACTGTATGCAAATGAAGATCAATTTTTTTCAACGAATATTCCCTTTATAATTAAAATACGTACCAATGCAGAGCAATGCTCGAATTACCGTATAACGCTGCCAACACACGTAAGGAGAAGGCGCAAAGAAATAGCTGTCGCTGTGCTTGGCCTTGTTATGACTTCGCATAAAGCATAAGAGAATAGTCCCCATTTAGGCTTTCGTATGGCAGACCAAGTTTCGAAAAGCTAAACTGATCGAACAAGTAGTGCATTGAAGCATTATCTTCACGGGTCGTGGCAAAGCATGCGTTTCCAGATAGCGAGTCGAGAATAGTCTCCATTAAGACGCGTCCATAGCCTCTGCCTCTCGCCGCTTTCGCAACATACAGCCAGCCCAGTTCATATTCATATCTACTGTACTTAGGAACTCCTGCCTTTTCAAAAACACCTGCTTTGTATCCAGCATTAGGGTTTTTGATGGCTCCAACAGCGACGCATTCGCCATCATTGATAAAGACAAGCTTCTCTGCACGCTTAATTCTCTGTCGAAGCCCAGCCAACGAAACTTCCCCGCCTTCGGTCACCAATTTTTCAAATGACTCAAGCTCAGCGTCAGTGCAATTTTTAGGACTTTTGGCTATTTTTTCCATGCTCATATGTCATAACGCCCGCTTAAGCGGACAAAAGCTGTTGGTTATAATGTGGAGCGAAGCTAAA
Organism: Pseudoalteromonas sp. SR44-8; assembly: GCF_014163635.1. Taxonomy (NCBI): domain Bacteria; kingdom Pseudomonadati; phylum Pseudomonadota; class Gammaproteobacteria; order Alteromonadales; family Pseudoalteromonadaceae; genus Pseudoalteromonas; species Pseudoalteromonas sp. SR44-8. The sequence goes on along the minus strand of NZ_JACJDS010000026.1, from coordinate 29,718 downwards.
CCTAACCAACTGTTTTTGTTACTTTTAAAGCGCTTGTTAGCCATCATTTTCACCAAGCCATTTTTCAAATTTTTCTTTAGAAGCATTGGTGAGAACTGAACTGAATACATCTTTATCACCATAGTACAAACAGTGTCTTATCATGGTATATGGATTTAAAGTATCTTTTGAGTTTCCATTGGCTTCAAAGTCAGCTTTATAGCGTTTTACTTTTGCAATACCTTCCTTCATATAGGTATTCAACTTAGTTCTTGTTATATCAGGTTCCAAAGAAACAATTTCATCTGTAAACCCATCAACTTTATGTGCTTCAGCATCAAAATCAGAGAAGAAGTGATTAGCTATTTTTAGAAGTCCGAATGCAGTTAATAATCCATTCCCATTAGATGATATTAATTTTTGTGGGCCTGCAACGTTAGAGTCTAATACTTCATCCGTATCATCATCTTCGGCTTTTTGTATTTCAAGTTCAGTCTCAGTTCTTATTGCAAGGAATTCCCTATCAGCCAATTCAAATAATGCAGCCAATGTATTTATTCTTCTTTTTAATTTATTTGGGATTTTTTTCTTGTATTTGATTTTATGATCCAAAACGCTCCATGAATCTTGAACGATAGTTCGTATTTGAATTTCAAAGTTAAAATCCACAAATGCTTTATATTCAGGCATCTCAATGCGATCGTCTCCTAGTTTTAAGTCTAAGTGCAACCCCTTATAACCGAATGAACCTTCAGTTTTCTCCATTAGAGCAATTTTGTCTGTCACGTCAATGACTGAAAAATGCTGATCTAATACCGCCTTAATTTTTTCGATGTCATCCTCATATAAGCAAACGACTCTGAGGCCAATTAAATCTGAAATATGGTCTTTAATTTCATATTCAGTTTCATTCGCTTCAAGCTCTTTACGATACTTTAGATTAAACTTACCAAGGCATTCTTCTTTATCTTTGACTCTGCCTTCTATTTTGGAAATTGCGATATCCCCAGAATGTGAAACCAAAGCATTTATTAATGCACAGAACGAAGTCTTTGCATCATCAAGAATTTTCAAGTTATCACTATAAAACTCTCTAAAATGGTTTTTTTCGAAATCGTAATCTAAAGATGCCACTGGAACTCCTTTTGATGGCTAACAGCTTATTGAACACCATTGTGGTGGTTTATAACACACCAAAACGGCGTATATTACAGACCTTGATAATTCCACCAATAATTACTTTTGTAAACAAGTAATTAAAATGGCTGAGGATTACGCTTATTATTTTTCACCAAAACAGCGTTTAATAATGTTATTGGACAAAATTAGGTTTCTGCTCAAAACATAGGAATAAATTTAATTTTTTAATGTCTGCAATTCGCTCAAAGCTCACCTTTAGAGTATTTATGAGACTGATTGTGTGAAATCGCTGCTTACTTTAGCTTGTCGCACTTATTAGTGCTCTGTGAATAGCTTTTAGAAAAGCTTCGCATCCTGACAATTTATGCTTTTTGGGCAGCAGCATCAATTAGATTATGAACAGACGGCTCTACTCGCATATTTATAGGTGCAGTTTTATTAGCCAAGTTAGCTCCCGTTTATTAATTAGATATACGCAGATGTTTATTTATAATCTATCATCTTAAGCGCAGCGCCTCTTAACCTCTTTGTGAATCATTATTTAAATGGCTTTTCAAAAATTTAGAACAGCGATATAAAACATCTGATAATACAAAACCTTGATGCAGACTGAAAAGATATTTTTTCGTTGGGTTTCGTTCTACTCAAATCAACCTACATCGCTTAATTTAACACCGAGCAAACTTACAACTTACAACTTACAACTTAAAGCAATTATCCAAGCCATAAAAAAAGCAAGCCAATCGGCTTGCTCTTTACTCTTTGACCCGTAAAAGTCTTACACTTTCAAGTAGTCCATGATCCCTTCGGCGGCGTTACGCCCTTCGAAGATTGCTGTGACTACTAAATCTGAGCCGCGCACTATATCGCCGCCAGCAAAGATTTTAGGGTTAGTTGTTTGATGGGTAAATTCACCTTGTTCTGGTGCGTTAATGCCGCCCCAGTGGTTTATTTCTACATCGTACTTTTCTAACCAATCCATTTTGTGTGGTTTGAAACCAAACGCCATGAGTACTTGGTCGGCTTCAATCACATGCTCAGAACCCGGGATCACTTCAGCTCTGCTTCGGCCTTTTTCATCTGGTTCACCCATTTGGGTTTTCACCATTTGTACGCCTGCAACATGGCCGTTGTCGTTTAGTACGATACCGATTGGTTGCACGTTAAAAGTAAATTCAACGCCCTCTTCTTTGGCGTTTTTCACTTCACGTCTTGAACCTGGCATGTTTTCTTCATCACGACGATAAGCACAGATTACTTTTTCCGCACCTTGACGAATTGAAGTACGTACACAGTCCATCGCGGTATCACCACCACCAAGTACCACAACCTTTTGGTTAGCCATATCAAGATAAGCTTGGTTAGACTCATCATAGCCCATTACGCGGTTGGTATTACCAATTAAGAACGGTAATGCATCATGTACACCTGGTGCATCTTCGTTTTCAAGGCCAGCACGCATGCTTTGATAAGTCCCCACTCCCAAAAATACTGCGTCGTATTCGGCCAATATTTCATCCATTGTGATATCAACACCGACTTCAGTATTAAGTTTAAACTCAACCCCCATTTCGGTGAAAATTTCACGACGTTTTTGCATGACTTGTTTTTCAAGTTTGAACGATGGAATACCAAAAGTAAGCAAGCCACCAATTTCTGGATGACGGTCAAATACCACTGGTTTTACACCATTACGCACTAGAATATCAGCGCAACCTAGGCCTGCAGGGCCGGCACCGATGATAGCTACTTTTTTATCGGTCCATACCACGTACGACATATCAGGCTTCCAGCCCATTTTAAATGCAGTATCAGTAATATATTTTTCAATATTACCGATTGTTACTGCACCAAACTCTTCGTCTAATGTACATGAACCTTCACACAAACGATCTTGCGGGCACACCCGGCCACACACTTCTGGTAAACTATTTGTGCGGTGTGATAGCTCCGCAGCTTCAAGAATACGGCCAGTACGAATTAACTTTAACCACTGTGGGATATAGTTATGCACTGGGCATTTCCATTCACAATACGGGTTACCACAATCTAGGCAGCGGTCCGCTTGTGAGTTTACTTGCTTCTCTGAAAAGGGTTCGTAAATTTCAACAAATGATTTTTTACGTGACGAAATTGGCTTTTTGCGGGGATCAACCCGCTGCACGTCTATAAATTGATATACATTCTCGCTCATACTACCCCCTTACTGTGCTTGAACACGAAGTTCAGCACTACTACGAGCGCGATGCCCGAGTAAACTTTTCACATCACTTGATTTTGGCTTAACTAGTTTGAATTTTGGTAAATACGTTTCAAAACTGGCTAAAATAGTTTCTGCACGACTTGAGCCTGTTAGTTCTAAATGCTCAGCAATTAGACCACGCAAATGCTCTTGGTGTGACGCTAGCTCATCTAACAGCACCACTTCGACTAGCTCTGGATTAATGCGTTTTTCAAAGTCATTACGCTCATCCAAAATATAGGCAAAGCCACCGGTCATACCTGCACCAAAGTTCACGCCTACATTGCCCAACACGCAAACTACGCCACCGGTCATGTACTCACAGCCATTATCACCTACGCCTTCAACAACCGCTTGCACGCCTGAGTTACGAACCGCAAAACGCTCTCCAGCACAACCTGCAGCAAACAGCTTGCCACCCGTTGCACCATATAAACAGGTATTACCTGCGATGGTCGCTTTGTGACTTTCAAATGACGAACCCAGTGGTGGGCGAATAACCAGCTTACCGCCCGCCATGCCTTTGCCTACGTAATCGTTAGCATCGCCGACTAGGGTCATTTCTAGGCCACCAGCATTCCATACACCAAATGATTGACCAGCGGTTCCGTGTAACTCAATCGAGACAGGATCAGCTGCCATGCCTTGATTGCCATGCTTATCGGCTATATAACCCGATAACATCGCGCCCACTGAACGGTCAGTGTTACAAATACGGCTGACCAGTGAAATACCGCTGCTCTCATCAATTGCTTGTTGAGCTTTAGCAAGTAAGGTTTCATTCAACTTACCTAAATAATGTGACGTATTAGGTGCGCTGCAGTATAAGGTTTCACCAGTTGGGTTATTCGGCTGTGCAATCACTGACGATAAGTCAATTTTTTGCTGCTTTGCCGTTTTACCTTCAATCGCTTCGAGTAAATCAAGACGACCGATTAAGTCTGTTAGTTTGGCAACCCCTAGGCTTGCCATAATTTCACGGGCTTCTTGAGCAATAAACTTAAAGTAGTTCATCGCCATTTCTGGTAGGCCATGGAAATGTTTTTGACGCAATGTTTCGTCTTGCGTTGCTACACCGGTTGCACAGTTATTTAGGTGGCAAATACGCAGGTACTTACAACCAAGCGCAACCATAGGACCCGTACCAAAACCAAAGCTCTCTGCACCTAAAATAGCTGCTTTGATGATATCAAGGCCGGTTTTTAAACCACCATCAGTTTGCAAACGAATACGATGACGTAAACCGTTTTCAACCAGCGCTTGTTGTGTTTCAGCAAGACCAAGCTCCCACGGGCTACCCGCATATTTAACCGACGTTAGCGGACTTGCGCCAGTACCGCCGTCATAGCCTGAAATAGTAATTAAATCAGCATATGCTTTAGCAACACCAGTGGCGATTGTGCCCACACCTGGCTCTGATACTAGTTTTACTGAGATCAACGCTTTAGGGTTTACTTGTTTTAAATCGAAAATAAGCTGAGCTAAATCTTCAATCGAATAAATATCGTGATGCGGTGGTGGCGAAATTAAGGTCACACCCGGTACCGAGTAACGAAGCTTAGCAATATACGGGGTTACTTTTTCGCCCGGCAATTGCCCGCCTTCACCTGGTTTTGCACCTTGCGCTACTTTAATTTGAATAACGTCAGCACTGCGTAAATAATGTGGTGTTACCCCAAAACGACCTGACGCAACTTGCTTGATACGTGAATTTTTCTCGGTACCATAGCGTAGTTTGTCTTCGCCGCCTTCACCTGAATTTGAACAGCCACCTAAGCGGTTCATCGCAATTGCAAGCGCTTCATGCGCCTCTGGCGATAATGCACCGATACTCATTGCCGCCGAGTCAAAACGCTTATATAGCTCAGTTGCTGGCTCAACATCATCAATACTGATCCCTTCTGCTGGCAGTTTCAGTGCAAGCATGTCACGTAATGTGGCAATTGGGCGCTTATTAACAAGATCTGCGTATACGCTGTAATCAGAATATTCACCTGAGCGCACCGCTTTTTGTAGCGTTTGAATAACATCTGGGTTGTACGCGTGATACTCGCCGTCATGCACATACTTTAATAAGCCGCCATGGCTGAGTAATTTACGTTTACTTAATGCCAAAGTATGTAACTTGCGTTGGTCATCATCAAAATCAGTAAAACACGCGCCTTTAATGCGACTTGCCACACCATTAAAACAGGTATCAACAATTGCATCCGACAAACCAACTGCTTCAAACAACATTGAACAACGATACGATGCCACGGTACTAATGCCCATTTTTGACATGATCTTGTACAAGCCTTTGTTGATTGCATTACGATAAGCAAGCGTAACTTGGCAATAGCTCTTGTTGATCACTTTAGAGTCGCTCATCGCAACCAGTGATTCATATGCTAAGTACGGGTAAATTGCCGTTGCACCAAAACCAATTAATACCGCAAATTGATGCGCGTCACGGACACTACCTGTTTCAATGATGATATTTGATTCACAACGTAAATTGTTATCAACTAAACGCTTTTGTACCGCTCCAACAGCCATAGCGGCAGGAATTGGTAATTTATTCTCATCAAAATTACGGTCACTCAAAAACAACATGACACAGCCACCAGCTGCTTTTTCTTGCGCTTCGTCACAAATACGGATTACTGCATCACCAAGGCCTTCTTCTTTGCTGTAGGTGATATCGATTTTGCAATAGCTGTAATGAGCCTGATCAGCGCTCAATAATTGTTGCATGTCTGCATACATTAGGATTGGCGTATCAAACTGTAGGCGCTTAGCGTGGCCGGTGGTCTCGTTAAACACGTTTTGCTCACTACCGATACAGGTCGCCAGCGACATTACATGGTTTTCACGCAGTGGATCGATTGGCGGGTTAGTTACTTGCGCAAACTTTTGACGGAAGTAATCAAACAATGAACGGTTACCTTCAGAAAGCACTGCAAATGGCGTGTCATCCCCCATAGAACCGGTTGCTTCTTGACCAATTTCACCCATTACGCGAATAACGCTATCAAGTTCTTCATTGGTGTAACCAAACATTTTTTGATATTTCAGTAATGTTTCATCATCAAATGAACGGTTGCCCGCATCTTGCTCTGATAGCTGCTCAAACGGCGTTAAGCGCTTAACATTGGCCTCAAGCCATGCTTTATATGGATGGCGAGATTTAAGATCGCGATCAATTTCGTCTGAGTGCCAAATTTTACCTAACTGAGTATCAATAACTAATAGCTCACCAGGGCCAACGCGGCCTTTCTCAACCACTTCATCCGCAGTGTAATCCCAAATACCCACTTCAGAAGCTAGGGTAATAAAGCCATCTTGAGTGATCACATAACGTGCAGGACGCAGACCATTACGGTCCAAGTTACACGCTGCAAAACGCCCATCAGACATCACAATACCAGCAGGGCCATCCCATGGTTCCATGTGCATAGAGTTAAAGTCGTAAAATGCACGTAAGTCATCATCCATCGCACGGTTTTTCTGCCATGCAGGTGGCACTAGCATTCGCATAGCACGGAATAAATCCATGCCACCAGCTAAAAACAACTCAAGCATATTATCTAGGCTTGATGAATCTGAGCCGGTTTCATTGACAAATGGTGCTGCTGATTGCAAATCTGGAATAAGCGGCGATGCAAACTTATATGAACGAGCACGAGCCCACTGGCGGTTACCTTGTATGGTGTTGATTTCACCATTGTGCGCTAAATAGCGGAACGGCTGAGCCAAAGGCCAACGCGGTTGTGTATTAGTTGAAAAACGTTGGTGAAATACACAAATTGCGCTGGTCATGCGGATATCAGCTAAATCTAAATAGAAGTTAGGCAAATCCACCGGCATCATTAAGCCTTTGTAGATAGTTACTAACCCTGACAAGCTGGCAATGTAAAAGCCTTCATCTTCGCTTAAACGCTTTTCAGCACGACGGCGCGCAACGTATAAACGACGCTCTAAATCTTTTGGGCGCCAGCCTTCTGGTGCATTAACAAAAATCTGTTCAAATTTAGGTAACTGCTTTATTGCAATTGGCCCTAAACATGATTCATCTGTTGGCACAATTCGCCAACCTTGAATATTGAGGGTTTCTTTTTCGAGTTCTTCACTCAATATATCTTTTGCAGCTTGCGCAAGTACTGGATCTGAGTTTAGGAAAATCATGCCAACGGCATAATTTTTACCCAAGTGCCAATTTTTTTCAGCGGCAATAGCACGAAAAAAGCTATCTGGCTTTTGTAATAATAAGCCACAGCCATCGCCTGTTTTACCATCGGCAGAAATACCACCACGGTGTTCCATACGGTCTAAGCCAGTGATCGCTGTTCGAATTAAACGATGACTTGCCTGACCATTAACTTGGGCTATTAAGCCAAAGCCACAATTATCTTTTTCTAATTTTGAGTCGTATAACATAGACCCCTCCCCTTGCTACAACAGCTAGCTATGAATGACCTTCTCGACGGTTTGCTAGCAGACAGTCAAAACTATCGCCAATTGTACATTGAGTCAATAGCGCTTTGAATACATATTCACATTCTTGAATATTTCTCACCACAACACAATCTTTTTATTTCATGCCTATTTTTAACATTTAGCGATATTTTACCCGTTATTTTTTTATGACACTGGTGTCATATTTAACAAGTTGTAAAATAACCGCTCTACAAACCTGCAGTTTACGTTAACGTAAACCAGAGTAAAAATGAATAAATATTCACTTAGTTATGTAGCGAAAATAAATGCTTTCTTTTTTATTGAATCTCTTTGCTGTCGTTCAAGGTCGATACCACAGTGCACATTAGAGTAAATACTCTTTCCAGTGTCTTTTTATGGGTAAATTTAAAGCCACTAATTAATGCATAATTATCATCACAACAGTCACATTTTGCATAATTTACGCTAGTTAGTAAGTTTTTAGCTTGCTCACCCTGTTGACGCCTGCGGCAGCTTCTTAGCCGCCATAGTAAAGTGTCCGCAGCGGACACAATTTATGTCCGCGGACACCAAATAATTTAAAAATAAATAATTATTTCATTAAAATCATGACATTAAATAGTGGCATGATATTCGAATAAACATTAAAAGATAATTACAGGACACAACTTATGTTTATTCTCAGTTTATTTTTAGTTTCACCAATCACTGTCTTAGTAGTGAGCTTGATGATCACTTACTGCGAGAATAGACATAGCTAAGGATCACTCATGATAAAAGATACCAGCGGACAAGATGTAAGTATTACGCAAAGACGTAGTTACAAAAAACCATTAATAGTACTGGCGCTATCACTTGCTGTACTTGCTTTATGTGCACAAGCATTTATGGGTAACAATCAAGGCAGTATTTCTGTTGAGCGGGCTTCTTTACAGATTGCTACCGTTAATATTAGTCGTTTAGTACGTGATGTAGCCGCCAGCGGTAAAATTGTTGCTGCAAATGCTCCCAAGATTTATAGCCCAGAACGTGGCTATGTGGATTTACAAGTTAAAGCCGGTGATAAAGTAAATAAAGATGACATTATTGCTTTAGTCGATAGCCCAGAACTCAATAATGAACTAAAACAGCAACAATCGGTGTTAGCCCGCCTTGATGGTGAATTACAACGTAAGCACTTAGAAGCACGCCGACAAAAGTTAAGCTTAACCAAAACGCTTGATCTCGCCCAAGTAGAGCTCAATGCAGCAGACAGGGAAAATCGCCGTGCTAAGCTTTCTATCGAAAAAAACTTGATCAGCCAAATTGATTTAGAAAAAGCAGTAGATGATCTTGCCCGTGCCAAGCTTTCTTACAAACACGCTCAACAAGAAGTTGAACTTGCTAAAGATACACTCGCATTTGAACTCAAAGCTGCAGAGCGCGATCTCGCTCGCCAACAACTGATCGTTGATGATTTAAATCGCCAAGTCAGAAACTTAACTATTAAAGCCAGCGTCACCGGCATTGTTGGTAACCTGCTTGTACAACAAAAAGAAGCCGTTACCCAAAGTCAGCCGTTAATGACGCTGGTTGATTTAAGTAATTTTGAAGCACAACTGCAAGTACCTGAAAGTTACGCCAACGAACTCGGTTTAGGAATGGAAGTTGAGCTCACACTCGGGGCAAAAAAAGTGACTGGTGTGTTGTCGGCAATTTCGCCGGAAGTTAACAATCGTGAAGTAACTACTCGAGTACGCTTTGACGAAGAGCTAAAAGGCATTCGCCAAAACCAGCGATTAACAGCGCGCATTTTATTAGAAAATCGTGATGACGTTTTACAAATCAAACGCGGTGCGTTTATGCAGCAAGGTGGTACGCAGGTTTACAAAGTTATCGGCGACACCGCACAACTGGTAAATATCACAACCGGGGCAAGCAGCATCAACGCAATAGAATTGCTACAAGGTGTTAGCTCAGGCGATCAGCTGATCATCTCCAGTTACGATAACTTTAAACAAGCGTCAACATTATTACTGAGATAAGAACAAACATATTACAAGGATCAACTCATGCTTAAAATGAATAATATTAGCAAACTGTATCAAACAGAAATGGTGCAAACCCATGCACTACGCGACTTTAATTTGCACGTAGATGAAGGTGAGTTTATTGCAGTAACTGGCCCTAGTGGCTCCGGGAAAACCACCTTTTTAAATATCGCAGGCATGTTAGAACCTTTTAGCAGTGGTGAATATCTGCTCGATGGTATTGATGTTGGCAAATTGAACGACAATCAACGGGCGGATTGTCGCAATCAAAAAATTGGTTTTATTTTCCAAGGCTTCAACCTGATCCCTGATTTAAATTTATATGAAAACATTGAAGTGCCACTGCGCTACCGAGGTATTAAAGCAAGCGAGCGTAAACGTCGTATTGAACAGTGCTTAGAACAAGTAGGTCTAGCTTCACGCGCTAAACATTTGCCGCAGCAGTTATCAGGTGGTCAACAGCAACGGGTAGCGATTGCCCGCGCCCTCGCCGGTGAGCCGCGCTTTTTATTAGCCGATGAACCAACAGGTAACCTAGACAGCTTAATGGCACGTCAAGTGATGGAGTTGCTGGAGCAAATTAACCGTGACGGCGCGACCATCATTATGGTGACTCATGACCCAGAACTTGCCCGCAGAGCACCTCGTAATATTCAAGTGGTTGATGGTCAACTTGCCGACTTTACCTTGTATCAAGGCGCGCAAAACCTAAAAAATGTGGCTGGAGTGTAACTTATGCTATTACATTACCTCGATTTAAGTTGGCGTAGTTTTAAGCGCACACCACTGGTAAGCATGTTAATGGTGCTAGCCATTGCTATTGGGATTGGTGTAACCATGACCAGTTTAAGCGTTTATCATATGATGTCGGCGGATCCTATTCCCGAAAAAAGCAATCAACTTTATACTGTGCAATTACAAACCATGGATGAAGGCCATACGTGGTGGACCGAGGATAACCTTCCTATGCAACTGACTTATCAAGATGCAGTCAATTTGCAGAATGCGCCTGTTCCTGAAAAAAAGGTCGCGATGATGCGTACTGGATTCTCAGTGTATCTAGACTCAGACAAAGTAAAGCCGTTTACCAGTAATGCACGGATGACTACGCCTGATTTTTTTAATATGTTTAATGTATCGTTTATTTACGGCGGTGAATGGAGTGAACAACAAGAGCAATCTGCCGCCCCTGTGGTGGTGATTTCAAAAGAACTCAACGATAAACTGTTTGCAGGAAACAACTCAATTGGCCAATTGATCTACTTAGATGATTACAGCTACGAAGTTGTTGGTGTGATCGCTGACTGGTCACTTAACCTTAAGTATTATGATTTAAATAATGGTGCATTTAATGAACCTGAAGAATTATTTTTACCATTTAGCTTAGTCAAAACCAAAGAGCTAACTACTTGGGGCAACAGCAACGGTTGGAAACATGAGAATATCAATAGCTACGCCGATAAAATGCAATCGGAAATAGTTTGGATCCAATTTTGGGCGCAACTAGATAACGCGGAGCAAAAAACAAACTACGAAAATTATCTTAATTCTTACATTCAAGAGCAAAAAAAGCGCGGCCGCTTTGCCCGAGAAAAACCCGAATATAAGCTACGTGATGTTAACCAATGGATGCAATACAATAATGTCGTTAGTGAAGACAATAAAATATTGGTCGGCTTAAGTTTTATGTTTTTAGCAGTGTGTTTAGCAAATATTCTTGGTTTATTGCTAGCTAAGTTTTTGCGTCGGGCACCGGAGGTAGGTGTGCGCCGAGCACTAGGCGCCAGTAAACGACAAGTGTTTTTACAACACCTTGTTGAAGTGGCTATGCTTGGATGTTTTGGCGGCCTAGTCGGTATCGTACTTGCGCAATTAGGTTTGTGGGCTGTTCGTCAAAGCTATGATTACTATTCATCAATCGCCACAATGGATATCACTATGTTACTCAGTGCGCCTGTTATCGCTATTACAACCTGCATAGTAGCCGGGCTTTATCCTGCATGGCTGGTTTGCCGTACTAACCCAGCTATTTATCTTAAAAGCCAATAAGGAGCACACTAATGTTAGAGATCAAACCTATATTTCATGCTCTTTGCCGCTCAAAAGTCGGGGCAATATTACTCTTAATTCAAATTGCCATAACCACCGCAATCGTTAGTAATGCGGCATTTATTATCCAAGATAGAGTCGCTTTTTTAAATCAAGACACTGGCTACCCTGAACACGATATTTTTAAATTCAACGTGATGACCTTTGGTAAAGATATCGATTTAAGTCAACAGTTTGAATTAGACGAAGCGATGTTAAGAGCCCTACCTGGGGTTGTAAATGCAGCGCAAAGCAGCAGTATTCCCCTATCCGGTAGTGGCAGTGCATCAAGCTTTAATTTGAAACCGGCTCCTCAAGAAAGTAAAAGTATCCGTAGTTCTTATATTTTCATTGATGAGCATGGTTTAGACACTTATGGTGTAAAACTAATTGCAGGGCGCAACTTTACAGAGGATGAAGTAACAATCACTAATTCACCCACTGAGAGAACTACCAATGTTACTGTTGTCACGCAAGCTTTACTCGATGAACTTTTTCCTGAAGGTGATGGCCTCGGCAAAACAATTTATTTTGGCGATTTGCCTTTAACGATTATCGGTGTGGCAGATCATATGAAGAGCCCTTGGCTTAAAGATAGTCACCCAAATAATGTTGCGCTGATCCCTTATATTCAAGGCAAAACTTACGCACAATTTGCAGTCAGAACCAAGCCCGGTCAACGTGCAGCTGTAATGAAGCAAATCGAAACCGCGATGCTGAATAATTACAATAAACGGGTAATCAACAATATCAATGGCTTAGATCAACTTAAAGACGAATATGTTGCAGCAGACAAATTGATGATGCGTATGCTGATTGTGCTCATCACGATATTAGTACTGGTAACTGCATTGGGGATTTTTGGCTTAACCTTATTTAATATCAGCAAACGCACCAAGCAAATAGGCACTCGCCGTGCATTAGGAGCCAGAAAATCAGCCATTATTAACTACTTTTTAGTTGAAAATGCGATGATCTGCTGCGTGGGGTTGCTCCTTGGCATTATTGCGGCGCTGTTACTTGGTCAATTATTAATGCAGCACTTTTCAATTGCCGCACTGCCGCCGAGCTATATCGCAGGCACTGCCATTATGGTGTTTGTTATGAGCTTACTTGCCGTGTTTGGCCCTGCAAAACGTGCCGCCAACATATCACCGAGTATCGCCACGCGAACAATATAAAGCAGCTCCCAACCTATGCTACACTGGTTTAATACCGTGTAGCATTTTGAAATAAAGATAACAAAAACAGCGATTAAATTCACATGGAAAAAATACTTATTGTCGATGACAACCCTGCCATATTAGAAGCCTTGTCATTACTGTTAGAAATTCATGACTATCAGGTTGTGACTGCAAAAACGCAGCTTGAAGCCTTACAAATAGTGCAATACCAACGTATCGCGCTGGTTATTCAAGATATGAATTTTAGTAATGACACCACCTCTGGCGAAGAAGGTAAAGCGTTGTTTTATCAACTAAGAGCTCTCAACCCGCACTTACCGATTATTTTGATCACCGCGTGGACTGAACTGGCCAGCGCCATAGAGCTAGTCAAAGCCGGTGCCGCTGATTACTTACCTAAACCATGGGACGATAGCAAGCTCCTCACCTGTGTTAATAACTTAATCGAACTTGGCCAAGCAAAACAACAAAATGTAATGTATGCGCGCCACCAGCAAGAGCGAACATCAAGTTTAGCCGATGCCAACCTAGTTGGTTTAGTGTATCAAAGTACCGCCATGGAAAAAATTCTCAATATGGCAATACAAGTCGCTAAGTCAGATGTCTCTGTGCTAATAACAGGTGCAAATGGCAGTGGTAAAGAACGCATTGCACAAATTATTCAAGCCAATTCTCACTTAAACCATGCCCCGTTTTTGACCATCAATGCCGGAGCCCTGCCCCATGATTTAATTGAAGCCGAATTATTTGGCGCTGAAGCGGGTGCTTATACTGGCATCACCAAACAGCGAATTGGTCGCTTTGAGGCCGCTGATGGTGGTACGCTGTTTTTAGATGAAATTGGTAACCTGCCATTATCAGGGCAAATGAAACTACTGCGCGTGTTACAAACTGGTGAGTTTGAACGACTCGGTTCAACAAAAACACAAAAAGTAAATGTTCGGGTTATTTCAGCTACCAATGAAGATTTAAAAGCGGCCATTCATGCAGGTCGATTTAGAGAAGACTTATATTATCGCCTCAACGTGATTGAGCTAAATTTACCCAGTTTAGCGCAAAGACCAGATGACATTTTAGCGCTTGCTAAACACTTCTTAGGCGAGCGCGAATTATCGCTTACAACAGAGCAAGGATTACTCGCGCACAATTGGCCCGGCAACGTTCGTGAGCTAGAAAATGCCTGTAAACGCGCAGCCGTACTCAAACCTAATGGCGACATTACCCTCGATGATTTTGCTCTACAATCGCAACCGCTGCACACTAACTTTGCTAAACAAGAACCCAGTAGAGTAGAACTAGAACAAGCTATGCGTCAGCACCAAGGAGTGATCGCAAAAGTTGCCAGACAGTTTGGTTTAAGTCGTCAAGCACTGTACCGCCGTTTGCAGAAATTTGAGATTGATTACTAATGGAAAAAAATAAACCTGCACTGTCTCTCACTCGTAAAATAGTGCTGATATGTAACATCTCTGCACTTATTCCTGTTTGGCTCATCTGCTGGTTAACCCATTTAAGCTGGCCTTCACTATTAATAACAACGCTGCTCACATCGCTGCTGGCAAGTTATTTATCTTTTCGGCTCAGCCGCACTCTGGTGCAAGGCATACACTCACTTGAAACTGGTTTGCTTAATTTTAAAGACGGTGAATTAGCCACCTTACTAGCTTATAACGGCAACGATGAATTAGGCCGCTTGTGTCAATTGTATAATCAAACTGCAAAGCAATTACGCCAAGAGAAACAATGGATCTATCAGCGCGAGCTGATGCTTGATAAAGTGCTACAAAGCTCTCCCCAAGCCGTTATTTTAAAAAATGATAAAGGCTTTATTGTTTATAGTAACTACAGTGCCCGAGACCTTTTTAATGCCAAAACAGCGCTTGAAGGAAGTCAGTTTGCACACCTGCTTGAAAATGCTCATCCACAGTTAAACAATGCTTTAACGCGCGGTAGCGATGGTTTATTTACGCTAGATACTGAAGACCAAGAATCTCAAGCGTGGCATTTATCAACCGGTAAGTTATTACTTAACAATCAATACCATTACTTATATGTCTTTAAACAACTCACCCGCGAACTTAGCCGTCAAGAAGTCGAGGTGTGGAAAAAGGTCATTCGGATCATCAGTCACGAACTTAATAACTCTCTGGGTCCCATGTCGTCAATGCTGCATAGCGGCCAGTTACTCAGTGAAAAAGTAGACGAACCCAGACTTAGCCGCGTGTTTGCTACCATTTCTGAACGCATCAAACATTTAAACGACTTTGTACAAGGCTATGGCAAATTTGCCAAACTGCCCACTCCTCAGCCAAGCGCAATTAATTGGCAAGTGTTGCTCACACAACTGCAAAATCAATGGTGTTTTATGCTCGATATAAGTAATGACGTGCATACACTGGCTGATCCGACTCAAGTCGAACAGCTACTGATCAACTTAATAAAAAATGCTCACGAATCAGGCTCTGCTAGCGAACATATAAGTGTCACTGTTACACAGAATATTAAAGGCACACATATCAGTGTAAACGACCAAGGTAAAGGTATGAGTGAGCAAGTGATGGCCAATGCATTAATCCCATTTTATTCAACTAAAGTCGCTGGTAGTGGTTTGGGGTTAGCATTGTGCCGTGAAATAGTCGAAGCGCATCATGGTCAAATTAGCTTACACAATCGTAAGCACGGTGGGCTTAGTGTTCATGTCATTCTGCCCCACGGTCCTAACAAACAATCACAAAAAAGCCGCAATTAAGCGGCTTTTTGTTGATTTGCTGATAAACGTTACTCAGCGTCAGCTTCTTTATATTTAGCTGCTGTTTCGGTGATCAGTGGTTGTAATTCACCACGTTGAAACATTTCAATGATAATGTCACAACCACCAATTAATTCGCCATCAACCCACAGTTGTGGAAATGTTGGCCAATTGGCATATGCTGGTAATTCAGCTCGGATATCAGGATTTAGTAAAATATCAACATAGGCAAACGGTTCACCGCATGACATTAATGCTTGAGATGCTTGTGAAGAAAAACCACAATTTGGTAATTTAGGCGATCCTTTCATATAAAGGATAATTGGATTTTCAGAAATCTGCTGTTTAATTTTATCAATGGTTTCCATCTACAACCTCAAAAGTGACGATAGCTGAACATATTAAGGCTTGAAAAATTTTCATTAAGCCTCATATATGTATCTTAAAGTGGGCAAATAAAGCCGCAATCGAAATAGTCTTGCATTTGCACTGCTGTTTGGCATTGCTGTTTGCTAAAACTTGAGTAAAATACTCAACAATTATAGTAACACTATAATCTCATTTGGTATAGGTAACTACCCTGTTTGAACAGGCATTAACTATTACTATTTGAACTATCAACCAAAAGAAGATGGAGATAAAAAATGGCATTTGAACTACCGTCACTACCATATGCAATTAATGCACTTGAGCCACATATTTCACAAGAAACATTAGAGTTTCACCACGGCAAGCACCACAACACTTATGTGACTAAACTTAACGGTTTAATCCCAGGTACTGAATTTGAAGGTAAATCACTTGAAGAAATCGTATGTTCTTCTGAAGGTGGCGTATTTAACAATGCAGCACAGATCTGGAACCATACTTTTTACTGGAACAGCCTATCTCCAAATGGCGGTGGCGAAGCAACAGGCGCTGTTGCAGATGCTATCAATGCTAAATGGGGTTCTTTTGAAGCATTCCAAGCAGCTTTTGATGATAAAGCAGTAAACAACTTTGGTTCAAGCTGGACATGGTTAGTTAAATTAGCTGATGGTTCTTTAGACATCGTTAATACTTCTAACGCAGCAACGCCACTAACTCAAGACGGTGTAACACCGATCCTGACTGTGGACCTGTGGGAACATGCTTACTACATTGATTTCCGTAACGTTCGTCCAGACTACTTAAAAGCATTCTGGTCGCTTGTTAACTGGGAATTCGCGAACGCTAACTTCGCATAATTGATTGCTCGTTCTGAGCAAGCCCAATTTAAAAGACGCTCCGGCGTCTTTTTTGTTTTCTAACATAAATTTTTAATTTTATTGCACAAAAAATCAAATTCGTGACTAAGCTTTAAATAACCTTTGCTTCTTTTTTAATTTGTAAGCACCTAGTTTAAGCAGGTTTTTCGGAGGTTTCCATGAGTATTTTTGAGCATTACCAAGCACGATACGAAGCGGCACAAGAAGAAGAGTATAGTATCGCTGAGTTCTTAGAGATTTGTAAAACTGATAAATCGGCTTATGCCAGCGCACCAGAGCGATTATTAGCGGCCATTGGTGAGCCAAAAATGATCGATACTTCAAAGGATGCACGGTTAAGTCGATTATTTTCAAACAGAGTAGTAGCACGTTACCCTGCCTTTAATGATTTTTACGGTATGGAGGATGCGATTGAACAAATCGTTTCTTACCTAAAACATGCCGCGCAAGGCCTTGAAGAATGTAAACAAGTGCTTTATCTACTTGGACCTGTTGGCGGTGGTAAATCATCGATTGCCGAAAAGCTAAAATATTTAATGCAACAAGTGCCTATTTACTCAATTAAAGGCTCACCGGTCAATGACCACCCGTTGGCGCTTTTTGATCCTAATGAAGATGCTGAGCTGATGGCAAAAGAATACGGGATTAAGCCCCGTTACTTAAAAACTATTATGTCACCATGGGCCACTAAGCGCTTATCTGAATTTAATGGTGATATTAGCCAGTTTAAAGTGGTAAAACGCTACCCCTCTATTTTAAATCAAATTGCTATTGCAAAAACTGAACCTGGGGATGAAAACAACCAAGATATTTCCGCTTTAGTCGGTAAAGTTGATATTCGCAAACTAGAACATTTTGCTCAAAACGATGCTGATGCTTATGCTTATTCCGGTTCATTATGTCTTGCAAATCAAGGTTTAATGGAATTTGTTGAGATGTTTAAAGCGCCAATCAAAGTATTGCATCCGCTTTTAACAGCCACGCAAGAGGGAAATTATAATGGCACCGAAGGTATTAGTGCACTGCCCTTTAATGGCATGATTTTGGCTCATTCAAACGAATCAGAATGGCAGACCTTTAAAAACAACAAGAACAATGAAGCCTTTTTAGACCGTGTTTACATCGTCAAAGTGCCGTATTGTTTACGTGCATCTGAAGAGGTAAAAATCTACGACAAGCTATTGGAACATAGTGAATTATATAATGCTCCTTGCGCGCCAGGCACACTGGAAACATTGGCAAAATTTACCACGCTATCACGGTTAAAAGATCCAGAAAACTCTAGTATCTACTCAAAAATGCGGGTATATGACGGCGAAAGCTTGAAAGACACCGATCCTAAAGCTAAATCGTATCAAGAGTATCGAGATTATGCCGGTGTAGATGAAGGCATGACCGGACTATCAACTCGGTTTGCATTTAAAATTTTATCGCGCGTGTTTAACTTTGACACACTTGAGGTAGCGGCAAACCCAGTGCATTTATTTTATGTATTAGAGCAACAAATTGAACGAGAGCAATTCTCTGCCGACGTTGAAGAACGCTACTTAAGCCACTTGAAAGGCTATTTAATCCCGCAGTATGTTGAGTTTATTGGTAAAGAACTGCAAACAGCTTATTTAGAGTCTTACTCTGAGTACGGGCAAAACATTTTTGACCGCTATGTCACTTATGCTGATTTTTGGATCCAAGACCAAGAGTATCGCGACCCTGATACCGGCCAGCTATTCAACCGCGAAGCATTAAATGCCGAACTTGAAAAAATTGAAAAACCAGCAGGCATTTCAAATCCAAAAGATTTCCGTAACGAAATCGTTAATTTTGTATTGCGTGCACGGGCGCACAACAATGGTAAAAATCCATTGTGGACCAGCTATGAAAAACTGCGCACTGTGATTGAGAAAAAAATGTTCTCCAATACTGAAGAACTATTACCCGTTATTTCCTTCAATGCGAAAACATCCGCAGAAGATCAGAAAAAACATGAAGATTTTGTCAATCGTATGGTGGAAAAAGGATATACCCAAAAGCAAGTTCGTTTGTTATCAGAGTGGTATTTACGCGTGCGTAAATCGCAATAACACGCAGCTGTGTATTTTTAGGGGGTCTTTATGGCGCATTTTATAGACCGTCGCCTGAACGGTAAGAATAAGAGCACGTTAAATCGTCAACGCTTTATCAGGCGCTATAAAAAACAGATCAAAGAAGCGGTGTCAGATGCAATAAATAAACGCAGTGTCACTGACTCCAGTAGCGGTGAGAGTATTTCAATTCCGCAACGGGATATAAGTGAACCTACTTTCCATCAAGGTAAAGGGGGCGATAGAGAACAAATTCATCCTGGTAACGATCAGTTCTCAACCGGTGATAAAATTAAACGCCCGCAAGGTGGCCAAGGTGGTGGAGCCGGCGAAGGTGAAGCGAGTGACTCTGGTGAAGGAGAAGATGACTTTGTCTTCTCGATTTCTAAAGATGAGTATCTAGACTTACTGTTTGAAGACTTAGAACTGCCAAATTTACAGCAAAACCAGTTAGACAAACTCGTGCAAATGAAAACTCATCGTGCTGGTTTTTGTAGTGATGGTATGCCGAGTAATATTGATATTGTGCGTTCACTTCAGGGCTCACTTGCAAGGCGTGTTGCGATGAGCGCGGGTAAAAAGCGTCAATTAGCAGAGCTTGAAGCACAGCTTTGCCTATTAATGGCTGAGCCTGAACCTGATATAGCTGCTATTGCATTAATGGAGCAAGAAATCGCCGCATTACAAAAACGCATCAGTGCAGTGCCCTTTATTGATAATTACGATTTGCGCTTTCGTAACTATGAAAAACAGCCTCATCCAACTAGTAAAGCGGTGATGTTTTGTATTATGGATGTGTCGGGCTCGATGGATCAAGCAACCAAAGATATGGCAAAACGTTTTTATATTTTGCTTTATCAATTTTTGACCCGCAGTTATAAAGACATTGAAGTGGTGTATATTCGCCATCATACCCAAGCCAAAGAGGTCGACGAACAGGAGTTTTTCTATTCCCAAGAAACTGGCGGCACAATTGTCTCCAGCGCACTGAAGTTAATGAATGAGATAATTACCGAGCGTTATAACGCTGGCGAGTGGAATGTGTATGCAGCACAAGCCTCTGATGGCGACAATTGGGCAGATGACTCTCCCCAATGCTCAGAGATCTTACGCAACAAGTTGCTCAGTACCATTCGCTATTACGCTTATATTGAGATCACTACCCGCGCCCATCAGAGCCTATGGCGTGAGTATCAAAATATTTGTCAAACTCATAATAACTTTGCTATTCAACATATACGCAATGTTGAAGATATTTACCCTATTTTCCGTGAGTTATTCAAGAAGAGTCGTCAACACCAAGGGGCAGCCTAGGCTGTACAGCGAGGTATTTATATGACCAATAAACGAATGAGTGATGGGCCAGATTGGACATTTGAATTACTACAACAATACCAAGACGAAATTGCGCGGGTTGCTGAACATTATCGCCTCGATACTTATCCTAATCAGATTGAAGTGATCACCGCAGAACAAATGATGGATGCCTATTCCAGTGTTGGTATGCCTATTGGCTATAGTCACTGGTCTTATGGTAAAAAATTTATTCAAACTGAGCAAAACTACAAACGCGGACAAATGGGATTGGCTTATGAAATTGTCATAAACTCGAATCCTTGTATTGCTTATTTAATGGAAGAAAATACCCTTCCAATGCAGGCTTTAGTGATGGCGCACGCTTGCTACGGGCACAACTCGTTTTTTAAAGGTAATTATTTATTTAAAACATGGACTGATGCCAGCTCTATTATTGACTACCTATTATTTGCAAAAAATTATATTGCTCGTTGCGAAGAAAAACATGGCATTGATGAAGTCGAAAACCTAATCGATTCATGCCATGCACTTATGAATTACGGTGTTGATCGTTATAAACGCCCACAGCAAATATCTTTATTTGAAGAACAAAAACGCCAACAAGAGCGCGAAGATTACTTACAATCACAAGTGAACGAACTTTGGCGCACAATACCTTCACATCAACAGGAAACTAAAAAACACGAGCGTCATTTTCCTTCAGAGCCACAAGAAAATATTTTGTATTTTATAGAAAAAAATGCGCCATTACTGGAATCTTGGCAACGAGAAATAATTCGTATTGTGCGTAAAATCTCACAATATTTTTATCCTCAAAAGCAAACCCAAGTAATGAATGAAGGCTGGGCAACGTTTTGGCATTATACTATTTTGAATCACTTATATGATGAAGGGAAACTCACTGACTCATTCATGTTAGAGTTTTTACAAAGTCATACTAATGTTGTGTATCAGCCCCCTTACAATAGTAATTATTATTCGGGTATTAACCCTTATGCGCTGGGTTTTAATATGATGGTGGATATCCGCCGTATTTGTGAAAACCCTACCGAAGAAGATAAACAGTGGTTTCCAGAATATGCCGGGAGCAACTGGTTAGATACGCTGCACTTTGCAATGGAAAACTTTAAAGACGAAAGTTTTATTAGCCAATTTTTATCACCCAAACTTATTCGTGACTTTAAATTATTCACTATTATCGATCATGAAAAAGATCCGAATCTACAAGTTGGTGCGATCCACGATGAAAGCGGCTATCACGCGGTACGGACTGCGCTCTCAGCACAATATAACCTCAGTAATCACGAACCCAACATTCAGATCTATGATGTTGATATTAGAGGTGATCGCTCTTTAACCTTGCGCTACGTGCCACATCAGGATATTCCACTGGCAAAGTCTCACCATGAGGTATTAAAACACCTTTACAGACTATGGGGCTTTAAGGTAAAACTGGAACAAGAGTCAACCTCTGGCGAATTGAATATACTCGGGCAATGTCCATCAGATGATTCACGCCATACAACAGAGTGAATAGAATGGATAAAAAGCTTCTCGTACTAATTGATTCAGTAGAATTTGCACGTACTGCTATTTTGCACGCGAAACACAAAGCAATTGGTAAGCAAAAACATATTGATATTGTCGCCTTTGCCTATGAAAGTGCTGGTAATATTTTGTTCTCGCCGCCAGCTGAACAATTGCAAGTCATTCAAGAAACAAGGTTGGCGACTCTCAAAAAAGAATTAGTACCACTACTTGAAAGCGAATTGTCAGAATCAGATTATTCATTAAATATTATTTGGCATGAGGCACCTGAGCAATGGTTAGCCAATGAGAGTGACTTTGAAAATTATGAGATGGTGATAAAAACGCGCCATATTGACGAGCATTGTCAATTTAGTGAACTTGACTGGCAGTTGATCCGCTTTACCCCACTACCACTTTATTTAGCTGCGGATAATACCTGGCGCAATAACACCAATGTGTTAGCTGCGCTTGATTTAGGTAGCGAAAAAGCCACTAAATACAAACTAAACAAAGATATAATTGAAACTGGTTTAGCTTATTCTAAGCATTATGACTGTCAGTTTTATACTTGTTATACCGTTCATGTATCCCCAATTTTAAGAGACTTAGGCATTGTATTTTCAGACGAACAAGTACTGAATGCTTTTGACAAACTACCTGTCATTCAACGTAATTTAATTATTGAGCACGATATAAAAAATAACCTTCATATAAAAGCGGGCCTAGCCGAGCAAGTGATCCCAAGTATTGCAGCTAAGCTTAGTGCCGGTCTCGTGATCATGGGCTCAGTAGGCAACATAGGTATAAAAGGTAAGTTAATTGGCAATACCGCTGAAAAAGTTATGCGGTTACTAAAAACAGACTTGCTTATTTTGCCACCTGAATGCTAGATACCTGCTGGCGATAGCATAAAAAATGACGCATTTTGCGTCATTTTTTATGCCTATTCAAAGCAACTTAATTTAAACTTTTGCTATTGTGTCGCGAGGGTATTTATACTCATCAAGGTTAACTCAAATCTTTATATGCAGTAATACAATTTCTGCCATTTTCTTTTGAAAAGTAAAGTGCCTTATCAGCCGCTTCAATCCATTTTTCATAACGTTCGAATTCATCTTGAAAACAGGCAAAACCAACACTAACAGTCACTTTAATTTGCTGTTCGTCAAAGTAAATGGATGAGTTTTCAATTAAACTACGCAAACGCTCAGCAAATATCTCAGCACCTTTGTGATCCGTGTCTAATAACGTTACTGCAAATTCTTCGCCGCCATAACGACCTGCGATGTCTGTTTCACGTAATGTTTTACGCAGTAAATCAGCAATGTTACGCAGTGCTTCATCGCCACAACGGTGCCCATGTTCATCATTTACTTTTTTAAAGTGATCGATATCAAACATCAATAAAGTACTTGTGCCACCACTACGTTTGATCCTAAGAAATTCTTTTCGTAGGGTATCTTCCCAATGACCTCGATTAGTCAATTTTGTTAGTGCGTCCGTTTGACTCACTTGTTCAAGTTTACGATTTACTTCTTCAAGTTCTTTTTTATTCACTGCCATATCAGTTACATCATAAAGAATGATACAAATATGGCCAACTTCTCCCATCGTATTTGATAGAGGAATAAACGTAGCGTTTTGAAACATATGGTCTGCTTTACCCGTGATTGGACGGTAATTTTTAAAGCGGAAAATATATGGCTGCTGTTCCCAAATAGTGAATGAACGGTTTTTCAAAATAAACACTGATTCTGACTTACTACGAAACCACTTTTCATCAATTGATGGAAATAAATCAAACAAGTCTTTATCTTTTACAGCGCTGGGTAACATACCTGAATGGTTTTCCATAAAACCATTCCAAATACACACTTTATAGTCCCTATCTAACACCACTAAACCAACATCTACGGTATTAAACATATCCATTAACCAATGGATTTCATTCATATTAAAATCAGCAGCAGGCATAATGTTAGTCTTCTAATAGGTAAGCAACTTTGTATTTCAAAGTTTTTAGTGAGTCTTCGGTAAATAATAGCATCAAGTCACAGTTAATATTGTGGTTCTCAATACCATAGCTAATTTCTATTGCCAGAGTACGTTGCCAGCGTGATTTGTTTGCTTTAACTAAATCAGATACATCACAATGTTGGCCTAACACCACCGGATGTCCTTGGCTAAAAGTCATATCTAATTGGCGAGATAATCCCGTTAAGATTGCACCAATCAGGATATTACTAATATCCATTAATAACTCCAGCTCAATTTTGTTAGTGAGCTCCCCTTCATAATTCATCAAGGACGCAATTTCTTTAAAGCTAGAATCATTTAGAAGTAACAATGCCTCACCGGATACACCACCACCAATAAAACCTTGGCACACGCCTGACGTTGTTGCATTGGCATCAATTGATCGCAGTGCCATATCAAGTTCATTAACTTCGAGAATATTGACATTAGGAATAGGCAATTCAACAAATACATTTAATAGCCGTGCTAATAAGTCTCCAGCCTGCCCCATTGCCACGTTAGTCAGCTCTTGGTATATGTCTCTGACATCTGGGTCAACTTGCTCACCTAAGCGGTGTGAGAGCCGCTCACGCATTGCTTTATCTTTAATTCCATGGTGTTCGATAATATCGGCAAGCTTTTGGGCATCACATGGTTTTTGGATAAAGTCTATCGCGCCAAGTTCGATTACCCGTTGATGCGCATTGGGCTGAATATCGCCAGAGACAACAACGGTTAATATATCCAAGTTTTGCTCTTGAATCGCTTGCAGTACTTCGTAGCCATCCATTTGCGGCATATTTAAATCGAGAAATAAGATTTCCGGGTTTAACGCTTTAATTTGCTTAATACAATGCACGCCATCTTCAGCAAACTCAACTTTAATATCCCAATCATCGGGCAACGAACGAGCTAACTGACGGCGCGCAAGCTTAGAATCATCACAAATTAGTACCGATGTTGACATAGTCTCTCTCTGATTGCTTTTATTTTTATTAGTAAAAATGTAAACATTTATTACTGCTTTATGTTAATCAATGTAACCATACATTACAATTTTAAATTGCATTAAACTCTTGGTGTCCATGGATGATTATAATACACTCAGCCTAATTGCGTTAACTCTAAAGGAAATACCTTATGCTCCGATCACTCACTTTTGCTTTAAGTGCCTTTTGTTCAATGGCTTTTGCCGCCGATATGACCGAAAACACCCTTGATGCGGGAAAAGTATCAGCACAATCTAAGCCAATCACTTTATTAGGACAAGGTGTAAAACTAGGCGATAAAGCACCAGACTTTAAAGTGGTTGATGGCTCATTCACGCCAATTACTTTAGCCGATTACCAAGGTAAAGCCGTTTTAATAAGCGTTGTTCCAAGTCTGGATACTGGTGTTTGTAGCATTCAAACCAAGCATTTTAACGAAAAGGTTGCATCGCAATTTCCAAATATAGCCATGCTCACCATTAGTGCTGATTTACCGTTTGCACAAAAACGTTTTTGCAAAGCCGAGAACATAGATAAAATTACTGCTTTATCTGATTCAGTATGGCGTGACTTTGGTCAAAACTATGGTCTGATCATTAAAGATATGGGTCTGCTTACACGAGCCGTATTTGTATTAGATGCAAGTCATAAAGTTGTTTACAAGCAGTTAGTAGCTGATTTATCAACAGAGCCAAAGTATGACCCAGTTATAAGTGCTTTAAACGCATTGTAATTTATTGCGCTAGAGTACATTACAATGATAAAAAAACCGCCAATCGGCGGTTTTTTATTGATTGAATTATCAACCCAATAATTCAGCAAGTTGCTGATTAACAGCTTCAACAGCTTGGGTACCATCTAGTTTATGATATTGCGTATTGCCCGCTTGCGCTTCCGCTTGGTAATAATCAACCAATGGCATTGTTTGCTCATGGTAAATACCTAAACGTTTACGTACTGTTTCTTCTGTGTCATCAGCACGGATGATCAGATCTTCACCTGTAACGTCGTCTTTACCTTCCACTTTTGGCGGATTGTAAACTACGTGATAAACACGGCCGGAACCAGGATGAACGCGACGTCCACCCATTCGGTCAACAATAATTTCATCAGCCACATCAAACTCAATAACGTGATCAACAACTACGCCATTTTCTTTCATTGCATCAGCTTGTGGGATGGTACGTGGGAAACCGTCTAGTAAAAAACCTTTTTCACAATCAGCTTTAGTAATACGCTCTTTAACAAGACCTATGATGATGTCATCAGAAATTAACTGACCTGCATCCATTACTTTTTTCGCTTCAAGACCCAGTGGTGTGCCTTCTTTAATTGCAGCACGTAACATATCACCAGTTGAAATTTGTGGAATACCGTACTTATCCATCAAAAACTGAGCTTGAGTGCCTTTACCTGCACCCGGCGCGCCCAAAAGAATAATGCGCATATCATTGTCCTCGTTTGATACTGATTTTACAAAAAGCATATCAGTATGATTTATTATAAAGCTTGAATTCTTCCATAAGCGCCGCAGATACTCAAGCAACTTATGCCAATTGACTACGTTGAGATCATAAAAAAAGGGAACCGAAGTTCCCTTTTTATTAAAATGTTAGTTTTTGAGCAATTACTTACTCAAATCTAACATTAATTTATTTAAGCGAGTCACAAAACCTGCTGGATCTTTTAATGTACCGCGCTCTGCAAGCAAGGCTTGATCAAGCAGTACATGTGACCACTGTGCAAATTTGTCTTCGTCTTGTTCAACATTTAAATGCTTAACAAGTTGATGCTCAGGGTTAAGCTCAAAAATTGGTTTTGCTTCTGGAGCAGCTTGACCTACTGATTCCATTAGCTTTTGCATTTGTGAGCTCATGTCGTTGTCATCAGCGACCACACAGGCTGGTGAGTCAGTTAAACGATGCGTAAAGCGTACATCTTTAACATTATCGCCAAGTGCTGTTTTGATGCGCTCAACTAAGCCTGCAACTTCTTTTTCAGACTCTTCTTGCGCTTTTTTGGTCTCTTCATCATCTAAGCTACCTAAGTCTAGGTCACCACGGGTAATTGACTTAAATGGTTTTTCAGCAAACTCGGTTAAGTGGCTCATCATCCACTCATCAACACGGTCACTCATCAACAGTACTTCGATACCTTTCTTACGGAAGATCTCTAGATGTGGAGAGCTTTTCGCCGCAGTGAATGAATCCGCAACAACGTAGTAAATCGCGTCTTGGCCTTCATTCATACGCTCAACGTATTGCTCTAATGAAACGTTTTGTGCTTCTTCATCAGTATGTGTTGATGAGAAACGCAGTAACTTAGCAATCGCTTCTTTATTCGCTGCATCTTCTGCTGGACCTTCTTTGATCACTTGACCAAATTCATTCCAAAATACTTGGTAATCGTCGGCTTTATTTTTCGCCATACGCTCAAGCAGTTTTAAGGTACGTGACGTACAACCTTTGCGGATTGCTTGCGTTACTTTGTTATCTTGTAAAATTTCACGTGATACGTTTAACGGTAAATCGTTTGAATCAAGTAAACCTTTTACAAAGCGTAAGTAGCTAGGCATAAATTGCTCAGCATCATCCATTACAAATACACGTTGTACATATAGCTTTAAGCCACTTTGACGGTCACGATTCCATAAATCAAATGGTGCTTTTTTAGGAATATACAGTAAGCTTGTGTATTCAGTTTTACCTTCAACTTTGTTGTGAGCCCAGCTCAGTGGATCTTCCCAATCATGGCTTACATGCTTATAAAATTCTTTATATTCTTCATCAGATAGCTCTGATTTATCACGCGTCCACATTGCTGTGGCGCGGTTAATGCTTTCCCACTCACCAGGTACGGCTGGAATTTTCTCGCCATCTTCACCTTCTGACTCAGGTACTTCGGCTTTGTACATTTGTACTGGTGTTGAAATATGATCCGAGTACTTAGTTACAATACTACGTAGGCGCCATTCATCAGCAAACTCTTTTTCATCTTCACGAAGATGTAAAGTAATTTCAGTACCACGGCCTGCTTTTTCAATTTCTTCTAGCGTGTATTCGCCCTCACCTTGTGATTGCCATTCAACGCCTTTTTCTTCACCGGCTTTGCGAGTACGAACAGTCACTAAGTCTGCAACTATAAATGCAGAGTAAAAACCAACACCGAACTGACCAATTAGTTGCGAATCTTTGCTTTGGTCGCCAGTTAAGTTTTTGAAAAACTCAGCAGTGCCTGATTTAGCAATAGTCCCTAACGAGCTGATCACTTCATCACGAGTCATACCAATACCGTTATCAGAAATAGTTACGGTATTTTTTTCTTTATCGGCACTGATACGTACACGTAAGTCTGCGTCACCTTGGTATAGTTCACCATTTGAAAGTGCTAAAAAGCGTAATTTATCAGCTGCGTCTGAGGCATTTGACACAAGCTCACGTAAGAAAATTTCTTTATTAGAATAAAGTGAGTGAATCATTAAGTTTAATAGTTGTTTAACTTCTGTTTGAAAGCCTAATGTTTCTTTTTGTGCTGCAGTCATTTATATATCTCCAATTTGCAAAGTGTCTGCGTTATGCACTTAATATGGGGCGCGGTTTGTTAACTTCAAGTCAAAAGAGCAAAAAAGTAAGCCATAGCAAGATAAACACGGAAGTTAAGTTGTTTTTTCTTACAATCAAAATGGCTGTGGGCAATGTAGGTGCGTTTGCTTGGAGCTTCGAGGGTGTACAAAAAACAGATCGCTGGCATGTAATTGTAAGCGCTCAGCCAGTTGTTGGCTATGTTGGTTTTTATACAGATCACAGCCAATAATTGGGTGCCCAATGCTGTGACTGTGTATACGTAATTGATGTGTACGCCCCGTCACAGGGGTAAATTGCACTAAAGTACGCGGCGGTGATGTTAAGCGCTGTAATACTAAATAGTCACTGACGGCAGACTTACCCGTCACATTACAAATTTTAACTAATGGAAAGAGTAACTTATCTTTGACTATTGCAGCGTTTATTTGACCTACGTCATTTAATAACCAGCCATCCAACATGGCTATATAGTGTTTTTTTATTGTCCCTGATTGAAACTGCTTATTAAGGAGCTTAGTTGATTCAGGGTTAAGGCCTACAATCATAATACCTGAAGTACCATAGTCTAATCGATGCGGCAATTTAGCTGTCGGAAATGCGGCAGTCAGACCTGGCTGCCCATTCACTAAACGATAATGCACAGAATCCCAATTGGCCGGATTTTTACCAGATAAACTCAGTAAGCCACTGGGTTTATTGATCAATAAAATATCATCGTCTTTATATAAAATTTCCACATGCTCATGACAAACCGATGCAATAAAGTCATCGACAATAGAATGCTGTGGCAAATTTGTATTAGACATTATTTCTCTCATTATTGATTTTATAAAAACGTTGCGACATTAGTATCTTGAAACTAGTTAAATTTCTATCATACACAAAAAAGTCGGTATGCTGCGCTGTAGTTTGGCTTTTAACTATAAAGGGCGCTAGTTTTCAAGATTAGAAAATGGCAGTGAACGCATGTCGAAGGTTAATACCAATCGTGTTAAGTTACTGACCATTTATAGCGACAGATAAATACAGTGATAACAAGGCGTAAATTTTGACATGTAGTTGTTCTACTTGAAAAAATTATAACGCAGTTAGCGCTTTATTT
>NZ_JACJDS010000025.1:55944-75092 GCF_014163635.1 Pseudoalteromonas sp. SR44-8 | reverse complement strand
AACTCTTGCCTCGCTAAGCGTTGCTGTCTGCCGTCTCAGTGGGGTCGCATTATAGGGCGCGGCGAATTTTACGCAAGCGTTTTTTAAAGAAAACTTGAAATAAAGTGCTGTTCGTTCAATTTACGTGCTAAACAGCTCAAAAGTGCTAGTTTAGTATACAGCACAGATCCTAGCTGGCCATTTTATAGGCTCTACTGCTACACTATTTACCTCTTACTATTGAACTTATTCTTAATTTATTAGGTGTTTTATGGCAATCCGTTCTTATAAAGGAATTACTCCTCGTTTTAACCAGTCTGTTTATATAGATGAGTCGGCTGTTTTAGTTGGTGATATCACATTAGGTGAAGATAGTAGTGTATGGCCATTAGTAGCAGCACGAGGGGACGTTAACTATATACGCATTGGTGAACGTACTAACGTGCAAGACGGCAGCGTGTTACATCTAACGCGTGCCAGTAAAAGTAACCCAGATGGTTATCCATTAATTATTGGCGATGATGTTACCGTTGGTCACAAGGTTATGTTGCACGGCTGTTGTTTGGGGAATCGTATTTTAGTCGGCATGGGCGCGATTGTAATGGATAATGCCATTGTTGAAGATGATGTGATAATTGGTGGCGGTTCATTAGTCCCACCAAACAAGCGCTTGGAATCGGGCTTTCTCTATGTGGGTAGTCCAGTAAAGCAGGCGCGCCCTTTAACCGAGCAAGAGCTGAGTTTTTTAAAAATATCAGCAACTAATTATGTTGAGCTTAAAGATGAGTATCTAGCTGAGGATTAACTCAGCACTGAAACAATGATTTGTCCTGCCGAGTTATATTCTTCATTCTCGATTAGTTGCTCGGCTATATCTTCATAGTCAAAACGCGCCTGTTCAAAATGTAACTTTGCAGCTTGTTGGTCTGCCAATGCTAGCGTGTGTGTGTCAATGACACATTCAACCATTAAGCCACTTACTTGAGCAAAAAACGTTAACAGCTGGGATTGTACGTTAAATTCAAATCGGTCGATAAATTGGATTGCTTGATTCATGCAAGCTCTCCGGTTTTTAATGCCCGAACAACAGGGAGTATTTCAGGCATATTATTGCGCCACACAAAATAGGCTTGTGCAGCTTGCCCTACTAGCATGCCACTTCCATCAAGTACGTTAATATTAGCCTTATAGCCCTGAGCCCATTGCATAAACAGCGTATTTTGCTGTGAATAAAACATATCATAAACATGTTCACAGCCATCAAGGTGTTTTTTATCAAGCGCAGGCAATTCACCAAGCATACTGCTAGACGTAGAGTTTACAATTAGCGAGTAATCACTTACTGGCAAATCATCAAAACCATAGCCAGTTACATTACCGTATTGGGCAAATAATTCAGCTAGTTCCTTAGCTTTTGCTGCCGTACGATTGACTATAATGATTTCACTCGGCTGTTGTGCCAATAACGGCAAAACCACGCCACGTGCAGCGCCTCCGGCACCTATAAGTAAGACCCGTTTATCTTTAATGGTAACCTGATTCGCAAGCAGATCGTTCACAAAACCAATGCCATCGGTGTTGTCACCTAGCAAGCGCCCATCATCTAATAACTTAATAGTATTTACTGCTCCGACAATGGTTGCCAATTCAGTTCGCTCATCAACTAGCGCAAATGCTTGCTCTTTAAATGGCACTGTAACATTAGCTCCTTTACCGCCTGTGGCAAAAAAATCGGCCACGGCTTTTTTAAAACCATCAATCGGTGCTAATATTGCGCTGTATTCGATTTGTTCGCCCAATGAGGTTGCAAATTGCTGATGTATCGCAGGGGATTTTGAGTGTTTAATAGGATTTCCAAAAACTGCATATTTGTCCATATTTGAGCAACCTCTTTGTGCAGTAACATTACCTCGTAACTTACTGCTAATTAATGATGATAAAACTATGATTAAACGATTCTTTTCAAAATCGAAACCACCAGAACAACAGCAAGCACCAACGCCAGAAAAAACACCTTATCAACTGATGGGTGGAGAAGCTGGTGCTTTAGCACTTGCGAATCGATTCTACGACATTATGGCCAGCGATGAATACGCTAAACTGTTATATGATATGCATCCTCAACCATTGGACCGTATTCGCCAAGTGTTTTTTGAGTTTTTATCAGGGTGGTTAGGCGGCCCAGACTTGTTTGTTGAAAAGCATGGTCACCCTATGCTGCGTAAACGCCATATGCCTTTTCCAATTGATCAAGATTTACGAGATCAATGGATGTATTGCATGAATAAAGCGTTAGACGCGGAAATTGATAATCCCTTATTACGAGAAGGGTTACGTAAATCTTTGGCACAACTTGCCAGTCATATGATTAATCAGCACTAGCACTTCTCTTTAACTGCACGTTATTTGCGCTAAGTCAAAACGGCCTTTTTTTAAATATAGATAATACGTGATCAAATATTTAGAAAAAGCGTCGTGCGTGTGAAATCAATCCAACATAAAATTTATGCCCTATTGGCCCTAACAGGCATTATTGTGTTAATTGCCAGTATTCTTAGTAGCTCAAGCCAACAACGAACGCTTGCGCAAGACACTGTTGCAGAAAATATTAAGCTTCTTGCTGATAACTACTTTGACTCTATCAATACTTTGATGATCACAGGCACCATGGCAAATAGAGAGCTATTAAGCCAAAAACTACGCAAGCACCCAAATATTGAAGATGCGCATATTATTCGCTCCCCAATTGTTAATAAACTTTATGGGCCGGGCAATAAAAATCAAGCGCCGAGCAACGATATCGAACGCGAGGCTTTAAAAGGCAAGGAAACATTGCTAATTGATCAGCAAAATAATAGCCGCAGTATAACTTTTCTGCGCCCTATGTTTGCCAGTAGCGATTATAAAGGCACTAATTGCCTTGGCTGTCATCAAGCACAAGAAGGTGATGTACTCGGCGTAGTTAAAATTAGTTACTCATTAGCTGATATTGATAATGCGGTGACTTACAACACCCTAGTAAATACCGCATTACTCTCTATTATTTTTATTATTGCCTTTGTATTACTGGGCATTATGTTTAGACAAATTTTTATTGTACGCCTTAAAAAGCTAGGTCATGCTATGCATTTAGCTACAACCAACAAAGATTTAAGCCTGCGAATTGACGATAGCGCTGAAGATGAACTGGGTTGGCTCGCCACCAGCTTTAATAAGATGATCGCTACCTTTAAAGATAATATTGCTCAAGTATCTCATTCATCAAAAGTATTGATCCACTCAGCAGAAAAAATTTATACCTCAGCGGATACTACTGAGCGCGCTATTTTAGAGCAAAAGAAAAATACAGACTCCGTGGCAGCTGCTATAAACGAACTAGAGAGCTCCTCTAATGAAGTAAAAAACACCACTCACTTTGCCTCTGAAAAATCAGAAAACAGTAATGAACTTGCACAACAAAGTATGCATGTTGCTGAACAAACAGAACTCAGTATTAATCAATTGGCAGACGATGTTCGCCAAGCTGCAGCGCAAGTAAGTCAACTACAAGTACAAACACTTGAGGTAGGAAAAGTACTCGAAGTGATTAGCAGTATTGCTGAACAGACCAATTTGTTAGCTCTTAATGCTGCGATTGAAGCCGCACGTGCAGGTGAAGCTGGGCGGGGCTTTGCTGTGGTGGCTGATGAAGTACGTACATTGGCAACTCGTACTCATGCATCCACCGATGAAATTCGTCGCACAATCGACAAACTACAATCCGAAGCGGCGCAAACGGTTAAAACCATGGGTGAATCGTGTGAGGAGGCTGATGCTAGAGCGCAACAAGTAAAAAATGTTGCTCAAGCTTTAAAAGATATTTCTATGCAGATGAATGAAATAAATCAACTTAATATTCAAATAGCCGACGCGACAGAACAACAAAACTTAGCCGCAGAGGAAATAAATAGGAGTGTTATTGGTATTAGTGATAACGCTGAGCGGTCATTAGTGGATGCTAACGATAACCAAAAAGTAAGTGAGGAGCTGTTAAATCTAGCGCGTTCACTGGATGAGCAAGTAAGAAGCTTTAAATTGATGTAATACTTAAAGTTGCCAGTCAATAAAGCAGATATTGACTGGCAGCCTGCTTACTATGCTAGCCCTAACCAGTCTCTTGGTTTTAAAAAGTCAGCGTATAGCTTATTTTCAGCACTGCCTTCTTCGGGTGTATAGTTATATTCCCAACGCGCTAGCGGCGGCATCGACATTAATATTGATTCTGTACGTCCGCCACTTTGCAAGCCAAATAAAGTGCCACGATCCCACACTAAGTTAAACTCAACATAACGGCCACGACGATAAAGTTGGAAGTCTCGTTGCTGCTCAGTAAATGGGGTTGCTTTTCTACGTTCAATAATAGGTAAATAAGCCCCTAAAAAGCCATTGCCTACTGCTTGCATAAAGGCAAAGCTTTGCTCAAACCCGGCTTCATTCAAATCATCAAAGAATAAACCGCCGACACCGCGCGTTTCATCGCGATGTTTTAGGTAAAAATACTCGTCACACCATTTTTTATATTTAGGGTAAACCTCATCTCCAAACGGCGCACA
Organism: Pseudoalteromonas sp. SR44-8; assembly: GCF_014163635.1. Lineage (NCBI taxonomy): Bacteria > Pseudomonadati > Pseudomonadota > Gammaproteobacteria > Alteromonadales > Pseudoalteromonadaceae > Pseudoalteromonas > Pseudoalteromonas sp. SR44-8. The sequence continues at coordinate 70,521 of NZ_JACJDS010000025.1, read as the reverse complement.
TAAATCATGCGCGACTTGATGCCAATGTTGAACATCTTCAAGCTCAGGATAAAATGGCGTTAAGTCAAAACCACCACCAAACCACCAAATAGGCTCCTCACCTTGCTTTTCTGCAATGAAAAAGCGTACGTTAGCGTGGCTCGTTGGAATATGTGGATTGTTTGGATGGATCACTAGCGAGACACCACAGGCATGGAAGCTACGACCAGCAAGTTCTGGACGATGCGCAGTTGCCGATGCCGGCATCGAAGCACCAAACACATGCGAGTAGTTCACCCCGCCTTGCTCGATCACATTGCCACCACGAATAACACGAGTTCGCCCACCACCGCCTTCTTCGCGCTGCCAACTGTCTTCTACAAACTTGGCTTGGCCATCAGCTTGCTCTAAACCTTGGCAAATTGTGTCTTGCAAGGCCATCAGGTAGGTTTTTACTTGTTCGAGTAAATTGCTGTGCATGGTTATCCTCTAAATACTTTGCCGGTCATTACATCTTTAATAGTGCTAGGCTGCGTGTTACCACCAAGTGGTTCATCTACATAAAATGCCACCAGCTCGCCAAACTCACTTTTAGCCATTGCAATACTAGTGACCGTATCATGTCCTGATAAGTTAGCACTAGTAGACACAAGAGGTTTGCCTAATTCTTGGCATAAGCGCTTTACTGTTGGGTGATTAGTTACACGCACAGCAATACTATCAAATTGTCCTGTTAACCATTTAGGCGTACCTTTAGCCGCTGGCATAACCCAAGTAATTGCGCCGGGCCAGCTGGAAAAAATATCAGCGCGTTTATCCATCGGAATTTTTGCATCATCAACATACTTTAATAATTGCCCATAATTATCGGCAATTAAAATTAAGCCTTTTTCAAATGGCCGCTGCTTTATTGCAAGTAAGCGCTCCACAGCTTGCTGATTATCGGGGTCACAGCCTAAGCCATAAACAGCTTCGGTTGGGTAAACAATAACCCCGCCTTGCGACACAGCAGCAAGGGCAGTTAAAGGAACTGAGGTAGTATCAGTCACTGAAAATCTCCAAATACAATAAAATTAAAGCCGGTAATTATTCGCTCACCGTGAATTTATGCGAGCAACTTTTCTGAGGGCATTGTAGCACAACACTATTGGTCATTTGCTTTTGCATCATTACTGGCCATTGGCACGCGGGGCAGATATGGCTAACTGGTTTGTGATTGAGTGTGTATTTACAACTTGGATAGCTATTACATGAATAAAATGTTTTACCAAATTTATTACTACGCGCCACTAACTGGCCTTTTTTACACTTAGGGCAAGCAGGTAAAACTTCTTCATTTGGCTCAGGCTCATCATGAGCAATATAGTGACACTCAGGATAACCCGTACAGCCAATAAACATACCATAGCGGCCATTCTTCACTACTAGCGGATTACCACACTCTGGACAAGGGCTATCATCAAGTACTTTGATTTGTTGAGTATCATGTTGAGCAAGCGAGCGAATAAAATCACATTCGGGATAACTCGCACAGCCAAGGAAAGGACCTGATTTACTGTTGCGGATCACAAGCTCTGAACCGCATTTAGGGCACACTTCGTATTCTTTTTCTAAGGCATGTTGATTTGCAGAAAAAAGCGATTGGTCGATTTTACTCATGTGTTCCCTAAGCAGCTGACTAATTTTCGCCTAATATACCCAAACTAATTAAAGATACAAGCGCAGCACTTGCTTAATGTAGTACCTCTGCCGGCTCATCAAAAATAAGTTCTTCCATTTGTGCATAAGCTTGCTCTGAGCCTGGCACATTAAACAACACCATAAGTACCACCCATTTTAAATCATCAAGTGATATATAAGATTTATCTAATGCGAACAAACGATCCATAACCATTTCACGCGTTGCGCTGTTGATCACTCCGACTTGTTCTACAAACATTAAAAAGCCCCGACACTCTACGCTCAGCATGTGGCATTCACTATCGGTGAAAATACGTATCGCATGTTGTGGGAGGCGGTTTAAATAAGGGAATTCATCACTGTGCTGCAAGTCAGCAAGCTGCTCAAGCCAATCAAGTGCTTTGTATATTTCGGGCTTATTAAAGCCGGCACGTAATAATTCGTCAGTGAGTTCATTATGCTCAACAAAGACTTCGGCTTCGCTGTGAATGTAGTTTTCAAACAGATACATGAGGATATCGAACATGTTACTTTCCTCCACACTAAGCTTATCGAACTCTAATATAGCCATCTAATACACGCTCTACTCTATCTTCCAATTCAAGATCAAGTAAACGTGCTTGCACTTTATCTATTGGCCACTGGCTACGCTGAGCAATTAAATCAACAGCTGTTACTTCAAAACCAACACTGTTTAGTATTTCGCAGGCAGGTTCATCAACCGTTGCTTCTTCTATAGTATATAGACTGTTTTCGCAGAAAAAGCTCACTTCGTCTAGAATATCACTGACATTTTCCACCAGCTTTGCACCTTGTTTAATTAAAAAGTGACTGGCTTCAGAGAGTGGATTTTTAATTGAACCAGGCACTGCAAAAACTTCTTTGTTTTGCTCCAGCGCATACCGCACGGTGATAAGCGAACCGCTTTTTATTTCAGCCTCGACAATCAACACACCTAATGACAAACCAGATATTATACGATTACGTCTTGGGAAGTTATTAGCATTAGCGGCTGTACCGGGTAAAAACTCGCTCACCAACATCCCCCGTTCGGATACTTGATCGGTGAGTAACTTATGCCGTTTAGGATAATAAACATCCACTCCAGTACCAAGCACTGCAATGGTTTTACCATTGCCCGCCAGCGCTCCTTTGTGGGCAGCACCATCAATACCAAGCGCCATTCCGGAAGTTACCGTTAATCCTGCCAAAGTGAGTTGATGAGCAAATTCAGCGGCGATCTCTAAACCGATTGGCGTGGCATTGCGGCTTCCAACAATAGCGATTTGCGGACTGGTCAATAACTCTAAATTGCCTCGGCAAAATAGCAATAAAGGCGCGCTAGCAATTTCTTTTAATAATGGTGGATAGTGAGGATCGAAGTAATCAATTGCGGTTATCTGTGAGTTAACAATTATCTGTTGATAATAGTCAACTTGCTGCCAATCGGTTGCTAGTAAATTAGTGGCGACCTGCGGGCTTAAACCATGACCGGTAAGCTGATCGTGAGTCAGCTCAAACAAATCATCTAATGGCAGTTTTTGTGCCAATGCCAATAAGGTTTTAACACCTAAGCCTTTACATAAATAAAAGGCAAGCCAATGGGTTAGCTTGCCTGATGAATCTTTCATGCTCCCTCCTTAGAGCACTCAAACCTGAATTAATTTATAACTGCAAAATCACCGACTCGGATTGGGTGCTGGTTTTTTACGATTAAGGCATAACTAACGTTTTTATAAACTTTAAACACCATTAGCTGACCGACCTGTTCTTTTGGCATATGCCACACAGTCGTGTCGGCATCTGCCTCAACGCCAAAAAATTCGTTGGCGTTTGTTACTAACTTTTCAAGGCTATTTGAATCTTCTTTGTAGCGTGGGCCATTACGACCATCAAAAACAGTCGGTGATTGACGCTCAATATCTAAAATGTGGCCTTCTTTAATTTGCTGCTCTGACCCTAAGTTTAGCACTACAATATCCATTGTGCTGAATTCTCGTAATCCACTCACTGATGCGATGATTTCACCTTGCACTGGCTGCTCAGGACGGTGAATATTAAAATACGCAGGTAATAGCTGACCTTCTATCGCAGGCATTAAAAAATCACCCGCTTTGATCTCTCTCTTTACCTGTTCAATTTTAACTGAAGCAGGTACACCATTGGCAATATCACCTTTTCTAAATACACGACCCACCGCCACTAATTGTGCTTTATTAGCCAACACTTCGTTTGTTTGCGGATCAACATATGCTTCGCCCTTGCGGTAAATAGCGTATGACTCGTGTAATTTCAGCTCACCTTTAACATAAACTATATGGCCTTCGGTATTCATTTTAGTGTTGACATTGGCTCCTAAAATATAAGGTTTATCGGCAATGTCATCAGCATTTAGTGCTTGCTCATAGATTAGGTAAGGACGCAGCAGCTCAAGAGGTAAAGTAGGGATCGCATTTTTACCTTTTTGTACAATTCGACCATGTGGAGAAAGCTTTTTATAACCCTGATTAATCACCAAACGTGGATTACCGTGCTCATCATAGATTAAAGACAGTGCATCCCCTGGGTAAATTAGGTGTGGATTATTAATTTGTGGATTCATTTGCCAAAGTTCCGGCCACTGCCAAGGCTCTTGCAAATAAACCCCTGAAATATCCCAAAGTGTATCGCCCTTTTTCACAACGTATTGTTTAGGCGCATCTTTTTTTATAGTTAATACATCTGCTAACGATGGGAAAGTAGCACTTAATGCCAACATTGCCGCGAGTAATGGGTATTTCATTGAGCTTCCTTGTGGTGTTTTTTCATTATTATCAACCAAAACCTGTTAAAGGTGAACGCGAATGGCTAAAATAAGAGCATACAATACCCTAAATTAAGCACAAGTGAAAAAGGTTACTATGGCTAGGTTAGAAGTTTTAAGATTTCCAGATGAGCGTTTACGTACAATAGCAAAAGAAGTGGTGCAAGTTGACGACCAAATTCGCCAAATTGTAAAAGACATGCTGGAAACTATGTATGATGAAAACGGCATTGGATTAGCTGCGACTCAAGTCGATATTCATCAACGTATTGTGGTCATTGACGTATCAGAAGAACGTGATGAACCGTTAGTATTGATCAACCCGACAATCACTAAACAAGATGGCACCACGGTAAGTGAAGAAGGCTGTTTATCTGTGCCACACTCTTATGCAAAAGTTGACCGCGCAGAAACTGTAACAGTGACCGCATTAAACGAAAATGGCGAAGAGTTTAGTTTAGATGCTGATGAGCTATTAGCAATTTGCATCCAGCATGAGCTTGACCATTTACAGGGTAAACTATTTATCGATTACTTATCACCGTTAAAGCGCCAACGTATTCGTAAAAAACTTGAAAAAGAAGCTAAGTTAGCAGCGCAATAATACCTTAGTAATAATTAGGAAGTTCAGTGACACAACCATTACGCATTATTTTTGCCGGTACGCCAGACTTTGCTGCGCGCCATTTACAAGCTCTTATCGACTCAGAGCATCAAATTGTTGGCGTGTATAGCCAACCCGACCGTCCAGCAGGACGCGGTAAAAAACTCAAAGCCAGTGAAGTGAAAGAACTGGCACTGGCCAATGAGTTAGCAGTGTTTCAACCTGCCTCATTAAAAAGTGACGACGCTCTGGCTGAACTAAGCAGCTTAAATGCTGACCTTATGATCGTGGTCGCTTATGGATTACTGTTACCAAAAGCAATTTTAGAGGCGCCACGGCTTGGTTGTTTAAATGTACACGGCTCAATTTTACCGCGCTGGCGTGGTGCCGCGCCGATTCAACGCGCTATCTGGGCGGGCGATGAAGAGACTGGCGTCACCATAATGCAAATGGATGAAGGCCTAGATACCGGCGACATGCTGCATATTAGCCGCTGCCCTATTACCGCCACTGAAACAAGTGCAAGTTTATACGCTAAGCTTGCCGATTTAGGCCCAAGCGCACTAATAGACACCATTACTAAGTTAGCTAATGGCGAAATTACCCCGCAAGTACAAAATGACGAGCTTGCCAATTACGCTAAAAAGCTATCTAAAGACGAAGCAAATATTGATTGGTCGATGGACGCAGCGCAAATAGAGCGTAATATCCGCTCATTCAATCCATGGCCGGTCTGTTTTACCCAAATGGGTGAACACACTGTAAAAGTTTATCAAGCTAATGTTGTTGACCAGCAAGGCACGGCAGGCACGGTATTACAAAGCGATAAACACGGCATTGTGATTGCCTGTGGTACTAACGCACTTAATATCACTCAAGTACAACCACAAGGTAAAAAGCCAATGGCCATTACTGACTTTTTAAATGGTCGAGCAGACTGGGTAACTCCTGGCACACGAATAGGCGAACACAATGAGTAATGTCAGGGCGCTTGCCGCCGAAACTTTATATAACGTGGTTGATAAAGGCGCCTCATTAAATCAAGAGCTGCCTTTTGCCAGCCAAGGTTTACCACCTAAAGATAAAGCGTTATTACAGCAAATTTGTTACGGCGTACTGCGTTATTTACCAAGTTTAGAAAATTATTGTCAACATTTAGTTGAGCAGCCACTTAAAGGTAAGCGCCGTATATTCCAGTTCTTACTGTATGTGGGCATTTACCAACTACAACATATGCGGGTTCCACCGCATGCAGCCATTAGCGAAACGGTTAATGCATTAGAACAACTGCGCGCATTGGGTTTAAAAGGCTTGATCAACGCTATTTTACGCAGCTTTCAGCGCCAGCAAGTAGAGCTTGAAGAAAAAGCCAAGCAAATACCAGTGTGTTTATACAACCACCCAAACTGGTTTATCAAACAAGTAACTGAAGCTTACCCTGACTCTTGGCAAGCTCTACTAGAAGCGAACCAGCAGCAAGCACCAATGTGGTTGCGTGTTAACCAAGCGCAATATAGCACCGCTGAATATAGCGAAATGCTCACTGCTAATGACATTGAACATACACTCAATCCTGATTTCCCTGATGGTATTAAGCTGGATAAACCGCGCGATGTGTTTTCCTTGCCTGAATTCGACACCGGCGCATGTTCAGTACAAGATGCAGCAGCACAGCTTGCAGCACGCTTGTTAGATCCAAAAGCTGACGAGCATATTTTAGATGCCTGCGCAGCACCCGGTGGTAAAACCTGTCACATTCTAGAACTCGCAGATGCTGATGTACTGGCACTTGATAGCGATGCCACCCGCCTTGAACGTGTAAAGCAAAACCTTGAAAGAATTGGCTTAGGCGCTGATTTACAATGTGCCGATGCTTCGCAACCACACAAATGGTGGGATGAGCAACAGTTTGACCGTATTCTATTAGACGTTCCTTGCTCTGCAACGGGTGTAATTCGTCGTCACCCAGATATCAAATGGCTACGTCGTGCATCAGATATCAATGATCTGGCGACACTCCAAGGCGATATTCTCAATAGCATTTGGCCATTATTGAAACCAGGCGGCACGCTAATTTATGCAACCTGCTCAGTATTACCACAAGAGAACCAACAGCAAGTCGCTAAATTTTTAGCAAATAATAACGATGTTGAACATATCCCGCTACATGATAACGATACCCCAAGCAACCCTGGGCTGCAGTTACTGCCTGGTGAGAGTGACGGATTTTATTATGCCAAGCTTATAAAAACACACTCATAAGAAGCTTTTAGTAAACCATGAAAATAATCATACTCGGTGCAGGACAAGTAGGCGGTACACTCGCTGAAAACCTGGTAGGTGAACAAAACGAAATCACGGTTGTTGATATTGATGGCAACCGATTACGTGAGTTACAAGATAAATACGATCTACAGGGTGTTACAGGTCATAGTGCCCACCCTGATGTATTACGCCGCGCCGGTGCGGAAGACGCCGATATGATCATCGCAGTAACCAGTTCAGATGAAGTGAACATGGTCGCTTGCCAAGTCGCGTATAGTATTTTTAATACGCCGACTAAAATTGCTCGGATCCGTTCTGAGCAATACTTAAAGTACCGCGAAAAGCTCTTTCAAAACGATGATTTACCTGTTGACCACTATATTGCTCCAGAGCAACTAGTGACTAAGTATATTCGTCGCTTGATTGATTATCCTGGTGCGTTACAAGTTTTAGAGTTTGGCGATGGCATGCTCTCGCTGGTGGCGGTAAAAGCTTACTACGGCGGATTGTTAGTCGGTTATGCATTGTCAGCATTAAAAGAGCATATTCCTAATGTTGAAACTCGTGTTGCCGCGATTTACCGCCAAGGTAAAGCAATCAAACCACTGGGTACTACAGTAATTGAAGCGGATGATGAAGTGTTCTTCCTCGCTGCCACCAAACATATTCGTGCAGTAATGAATGAACTACAGAAATTAGAGCGTTCATACAAAAAAATTATGATTGCTGGTGGCGGTAATATTGGTGCTGGGCTTGCTCGCTCTCTGGAAAAGAATCATAGCGTAAAATTGCTTGAACGAAATAAAGAACGTGCTGAGCAGTTATCAGAAATGCTTGATAATACAGTGGTGTTTTGTGGTGATGCGTCAGATCAGGAGTTGTTATCAGAAGAACACATCGAACAAGTTGATGTATTCATCGCGGTAACCAATGATGATGAAGCTAATATTATGTCAGCCATGCTCGCTAAACGCATGGGTGCGCAAAAAACCATGGTGCTTATTCAGCGCGGCGCATATGTTGATTTAGTGCAAGGTGGCGAAATTGATATTGCCATTTCACCACAGCAAGCCACGATTTCCGCCCTGCTTACCCATGTTCGCCGCGGTGATATTGTTAATGTGTATTCATTACGTAAAGGCGCAGCAGAAGCCATTGAGGCGGTGGCCCATGGCGACGAACATACCTCTAAAGTTGTCGGCCGTGCAATTGCTGATATTAAGCTGCCTGCAGGTACCACGATTGGCGCGATTGTCCGTAATGATGATGTACTCATTGCCCACGACGACACGATAATTCACTCAGGCGATCACGTCATTATGTTCTTGATCGATAAAAAGCATATCAACGTAGTTGAAAAACTGTTCCAAGTTAGCGCTATCTTTCTCTAAATTACTCCTCACCTTTCGACACAAAGCAACTGTATCGAAAGGTGAATTTCCACCTCCAATAAATGCAAATGAAAATCAATCTCAAAAGCATTTACTTACGTACCCAAATCCATTACTCTCACGCTGTTTGATAATCAAGCGTTTTCTCTTTCTGTGAGAAGTTAATTTCACATTTTTTAATATAAATGGATTTCTTCAAATGATACACCCAACTTTAAACACCCCTCTTTGTGTTACATATTGCAGTGTTATTGGTATTCTTGTGTGTGGACTCTCGGCTAATGCCAATGCCGAAGCTAAAAACGACATTGAAAAACTAACCATCGTGGGCCAGCAAGATAGCGGCTACAAAGTCAGTGCAATGAACTCAGCAACAGGGCTTGATCTCAGCCACTTGCAAACTCCGCAATCGGTTATCGCTATCACCAGTGAATTTATGGCCGATCAACAATTAAATAGCGCTATTGAAGCCATCACCAGCGTAACCGGCATCAACGCCAGAGAAGCCGACAACGGTAAATATTCAATTTCAGCCCGAGGGATTAGCGTTACCAGTATTTTATATGATGGTATAGCAACTACTTATGATACCCGATTTAATTACGGCGATAACTTAACAGATACTGCTATTTATGAACGCATTGAAGTCGTCCGGGGTGCCACAGGGTTAATGCTGGGGGCAGGTAATCCATCAGCAGCAATTAACTTAATACGTAAGCGCCCTACTGTGCATAACCAAGTAAATATTTCTGCAACGGTTGGTTCTTGGCAAAACTATCGTGGTGTGGTTGATGCATCGGGTAGTTTAAATAGCAGTGAAACAGTGCGTGCGCGTGCCGTACTCGCCTATCAAGATCAGCAATCATATCAAGACAGGTTCAGCCAAGATAAAACCACGTTATACGGTATTGTTGAAGCTGATTTAACCGATAACACGCTATTAACGGTGGCTATTGATAACCAAAAAACAACGCCTAAAGGCACGATGTCTGGCGGTTTACCTATTTTTTATAGCGATGGCAGCCGTACTAACTATGACCGAGAAACTTCAACAGCGCCAAATTGGTCATCTTCAACAACTGATGCCCTCAATAGCTTTATGAGTATTGAGCATTACTTCAATGCTAATTGGCAGCTAAGCGCGAGCTACATATATGGTAATAATGACCTACATTACGATGTTTTTTGGGCGACAGGTAACCCTGACTCACAAACGAATATAGGCATGATGCCCGGTTCAGTAAATTATATTGATGCCAAGCGGATTCAGCGCACCTACGAGATAGAGCTTACCGGTAGATTTAACTGGTTAAATCAAAGCCACCAAGTCATGTTTGGTTACAATAGCCAAGAGCAAGACTTTACAACCCCCTACTTCCCGGGGCAAGAAGAGGCAGAAATCATCGGCGATTTTACAGCCCCAAACTATGACTACCCAAAACCAACTTGGCAAGCTACACCCGCCTTTGGCTCTTATGGCACAACAGAGCAAAATGCTTTGTACTTTGCTTCACAACTTAATCTAACAAATTCACTCTCATTGGTTTTAGGAAGCCGATTAAATCAATGGCAAACAAATCAAGATAACTTTGGCAGCCAACATGATTATAAATTAGATAACGAGCTGACCAATTATTTAGGTGCTACTTATAGCTTGGCAGATAATTGGGCACTTTATGCTAACTACACCGATATATTTACCCCGCAAAGCCGCGTCGATAAAAATGGTAATTACCTTGACCCAATTCAAGGTCAAAATTATGAGCTAGGTATCAAGGCCTCATTATTGGACGAGCGTTTAGACATTGCACTATCGGGTTTTGAAATTCAGCAAGACAATGTGGGCGAATACACTGGCGAAACAATTCCAGACACTCTTCAGGCAATTTATCAACCAATTGATGGTACGGTCACCCAAGGGCTTGAGTTTGAACTTAATGGTGCATTTACTGATAGTTGGAATGGCTATTTTGGCTACACTTATAGCGAAGGTGAAACGCCCGAAGGTGACATCCTCAATAGCACAAACCCAAAAAATCAATTTAAGTTATTTACCACTTATAAATTAGATCACCTGTTAACAGGGTTGAAAGTCGGTGGCGGTTATCGCTGGCAAAGTCGCAGCTATGATGAAGTAAAAAACCCAGTTCACGGTCAAGTTGAAGTAGAGCAATCAAGTTATGGCATCGCAAGCCTTATGAGTAGTTATCAAATTAACTCACAAATGTCTGTTAGCGTAAATATTGATAACTTATTTGATAAAACTTATTACAACCAAATTGGTTTTTATAACCAATATCGCTACGGCAGCCCGCGAAAATTCTCCCTGCAGTTTGACTACAGCTTATAACCATTCAAGTTAACCAAAAAAAGCAGCTTAACTAAGCTGCTTTTTTTGTAGGAGTGTTATTTCTATCAGTTTATTGTACTTTGGCAAACTCTTCTTTCGATAGCTCACCGTTTTGATCTGTATCTAAGTCAGCAAAAATTTCAACTAACTGTGCATTCACAGAGGCTTCTTTTTGGCTAATCACGCCGTCTCCATCAGTATCAAATGTGTCAAAACTAACTGCTGCAAACGCAGTTGATGAAGCCGCTAAGGCAAAAATAGCAAGTGCTGTATTAATATGTTTCATAGTGTTATTCCTAATAATTTAAAAGAAAGAAATCCTTTTCAGAGATCCCTGTTTGTGGAAACTGAAATTACGCTTTTGAAAATTCTTCTTTTGATAACTCACCGTTTTGGTCAGTATCAAGCTCAGCAAACTTAGCTGAAATAGTCGCATCAGCAGATGCTTCTTGTTGGCTGATTACACCATTGCCATCAACATCAAGAGTATCGAAGTCAGTTGCTGCAAAAGCAGCTGATGATGATGCCAACGCGATAAGTGCTAAGGTTTTATTTAGTGTGTTCATAATTATCTTCCTTCCAAAATTTAGTGTGCTTGCTTAATCAAATGCGCAGGTCCTTTGCAAAGATCCTTGTATGAAAATAAGCGATTACGCTTTAGAAAACTCAGCTTTTGAAAGCTCACCATTACCATCAGTATCTAACTCAGCAAACTGGCTCATTAATTTTGCATCAACTGCCGCTTCGCTTTGGCTGATCGTGCCGCTACCATCAACATCTAAGGTGTCAAAGTCAGTACCTGCAAATGCTGCTGATGAAGAAGCTAATGCGATAAGTGCTAATGTTTTATTTAATGTGTTCATAATAAATATTCCTTCAAAGTTTATGGTTGTGAACTTAAGTGATAATCACCGTTTCGTTCAAGACAACTAGAGTATTACAACTTCGGTGCCAACAATTTATTATCATTAAAAATCATGAAGTTACATTGTATTTTGATGTTTTCGTGGAATTTAGAAGGACTATTCTGTTGCAGTTTAGCAACAAAATTTATGCGTTAACCTATAAAACCATATAAATCAAATGGTTAATAGTTATAAAAATGACACAACTCGATAAACTATGCTGATAATAGTGTTTTTTTCAAAGATGAGTACCCTAACCGCAACTGAACAGCAACTTTAACTGATAAAAATTAAATTTTTTTCATAAATTAACAATCTGAATTGTAAGGGGAAATTAAATTTATTTTGGTAAGTAAAAAATAAAAACGCAGTTAGTTTATGAAAATTCGTGTTTTGTTGCCATTATGCGAAACAATAGCAACGATATTGCAGTTTTAACGCTCTGGGTATTCTTACAATTTAATTAAGCACCAACAATTTCAATCACAATATGTGTTTTCACCGAATTGGCGATAAAACATAACTCATGAGCCTGGTGATGCATTTCTTCTAATTGCTCTGCACTAGGTTGCTCATTTTCGGCAAACTTCACACATGGTTTTAAAGTTACTTGAGTCATCGACATACGCCCATCACTAGCGCGCTGCATCAAACCAACGGCATCATCTTGATAGCTATCAACTATAAACTTATTTTTTGCCGCAATAGATAAGAAAAATAACATATGGCAGCTCGACAATGACGCAATAAATGCCTCTTCGGGGTCGACACTTTCTGCCATAGAATATGGCAGTGGCACGATATGCGGTGAGGAAGATGCAGCAATAGTTGCCCCACCATCAAATTGCCACTGGTGAGCTCGGCTATATTTATTATCGATAAACAACTCTTCTGCTTGGCGAGACCACACAACACTTGCTACATATTCAGACATTGAAATTTTTCATCCTAAGTAAATTTACACATCCCACAGCCCAGAATTTTATCCGGCCTACTAAAATATCCGTAACGAGCATAAAAAGATTCTTTACCTTTGGCTGAGAGCAGTCCGATGGTTGCATCTTTTTTTGCTGCCCCAGCCAAATACATTTCTATATTATCCATAATCAACGCACCAATACCTTGCCTTTGAAAGTCAGGATCGACAACAACATCTTGGATATAAAAAAATAAACCACCATCACCTATTACACGACCCATACCAACAAGTAGCCCCTCCTGTCGGATCACTACATGAAATAACGAGTTGTTTAAACTAGTATTCGCCAGATCAGCGTTAACTTTACCCCAACCGACTTTCTCTCTTAATAAACAAAATTCTTCTAAAGATGGACAGCTAAGTTCCACGGTATAGCTAACACTTTTCACTAAGCCTAATCTCCGTCATTCAATATCTAATTCACCTTTGCTTAAGCGTTTTACAAAGCAACACTTACTGTTTAAATCTAAAATTAAATTACAGCACCAACGAAAATGCACTCAACCACAACAACTGCACACCATAAGCTAATCGTTGATAAGTGCCTACACTGCCTTTTTGCTTAAATGCTTGCGTCAACAAAACTAAAAAGTAACAGGCAATACACACACACAAAATTGAAAAAAGCCGAAATGAAATACTGGTATATGAACTTACAGCAACAAAAATTGGCGCAATCAGCAAAGACAGCAGCATTACCAAGCCAGCCCAAGAATGTATTTGGCAACTCAAAGTAGGGTTTTTAGTATTAGGATCCGCATCCATGGGGAAGTAACCGGCAATCCAGGTACCCACACCATGAATCATGACAAGCCAACCGACCAACATAATTAATATAGCGGTATTTTCCAGCTGTACGACATACCAACCAAATAAACAAAATAGTAACCCAAGAGGATAGTTATTAATAAGCGGGGATAGTTTTTCCGTGGGACTGCCAGCAGCACCGAGCTCGCTGCAAAATTGCTTTGCATGACTATAGTTTGGATAACACCTACCAGCGATATACACCCCAGCAACAATCCATATACTCGCGCTTAGTGCTGAATATAAACTGATAATCTCTAACATTAGCAACTTCCATGTATAAATTAATACCACGATAATAAGCTGATGTATTTATGTTGTAAATAATGCACTTAACCGCACAGGAAGCACACAGGCATAAAAAAAGCAGCCCGGGGGTATTGGCTGCTTTTGAACGTAATCAATGTAAAAGTCCTTTTAAAATTCCTTGTAGGCGGAAGCTATAATTAGGCCTTTGCGAACTCAGCTTTTGAGAGCTCACCGTTACCGTCTGTATCAAGCTCTGCAAATTTACTCATAAGCTCAGCATCAACCGATGCTTCACTTTGGCTGATTGCGCCGTTGCCATCAACATCTAGCGTATCAAAATCGGTAGCAGCAAACGCCGCTGATGAAGATGCCAGTGCAATAAGTGCTAATGTTTTATTTAATGTGTTCATAATTAATATTCCTTCAATGTACTATCAAAGAATTTGTCTCAATACTGGTTTTCAATGCGAGTAAAGTCTTCCTTGTTATCCTTTATCATGGGTTCCCTGCCCACTTAGGTTGTCTTTGGCAACTCAGGATAAACTCAGTATTAAATTATTAAGCT
>NZ_JACJDS010000025.1:0-55844 GCF_014163635.1 Pseudoalteromonas sp. SR44-8 | reverse complement strand
TTATCCTTTATCATGGGTTCCCTGCCCACTTAGGTTGTCTTTGGCAACTCAGGATAAACTCAGTATTAAATTATTAAGCTTTTGAAAACTCTTCTTTTGATAACTCACCGTTTTGGTCAGTATCACGCTCTGCAAATCTATTTAAAAGCTCAGCATCTTCTGCGGCTTCAACTTGACTGATCACACCATTTTCATCAACATCAAGGGTATCGAAGTCTAACGCCTCAAAAGCAAATGCTGCTGATGAAGAGGTTAATGCAATAAGTACTATCGCTTTATTTAGTATGTTCATTGGTTATCTCCTTTCACCTGAGATGATGAATAGTGTGTTACGAAGTCCTTTTCATTTTTCCCTGTCAAAAAGCGACATTAAGCTTTTGAAAACTCTGCTTTTGAAAGTTCGCCGTTACCGTCGGTATCAAGCTCTGCAAATTGGCTCATAAGCTCAGCATCAACTGAAGCTTCACTTTGGCTAATTGCGCCATTACCATCAACATCTAATGTGTCAAAGTCTGTTGCAGCAAATGCGGCTGAAGAAGATGCTAGAGCAATAAGTGCCAACGTTTTATTTAATGTGTTCATAATAAATATTCCTTCAATGTTTATGGTTTCGAACGATGTGCTAATCACATTTTCGTTCTGTACAACTAGACTATTACAACTTCGGTGCCACATTTAAAAAAACGTTTAAAATCAAATTATTAAAAATAAAATTTACTTTTGACTGGCTATTTACGGTGTTTTTTGTTGCTTTTTAGCAACACGTAAACCACCTATAAAATATAGTTTATAAAAATCAATTAATTAGGTTTAATAGAAAAGACACAGATCCGTACTTACAGTGTTCGTATTTATATTTTTATAGGCAAGAAGAGTGACAGGCGCTGAAATTAACCAGCTGAAAATTAGCAACTGAAATAAATAAAAAATCTATGTTGCTGATAATTAATAACAATAAAAATAAATTTAGAGTTCTTTAAGGTGGGTTACGGTATATCCGCTATTTTGTCGCAAAACAGCGAATATGCACAAATTTACACCAGTGGCTCAAGCACTGAAAGGTCAATAAAGTGGTCTTTCATGAAAGTTTTCATCTCGTCTTCACTTGCCGTTAGTTGAATACCAAACTGGGCGCTAGTGGCATGGCTTTTAACACTGCATATTTGTCCGCTAAACTCAGTAACACCTTTATTGTTTTTATCGAGCATAATATGACACTGAGTATTCTTTAATTCACTGAGATCAGCTTTACTTTTTACATCAAACATTACCCCAGTTACTGAGATATCTTTAATAACTCCTTGCATCTCGCGTTCGTCATTAAACTTTATTTTTGCAGCTAATAATGTGGGAATACGAGTTTGTGATCGCAAACTAAATAATTGCACTTCAGTTGGGAAATTTAAATAAATAAGCCGTGCCGGGTGCGACGACACTGACATAACCTGCTGACGAAATGCTATAACTTGCCCGCCACCGGTTTCAAGCACCGCTCTGACGATCACCACAACACCATCTTTTAAATATTCACCCGCGTTACTTAAGCGCTTGGCTGATGGATAATTTAAAATCACAAAACGCTCATGCAATAAACCAACAAATTCAGTTTTAATTCGCTTACTGGCTGTGGGTGTTAATATTTCGACATCAACAATGCTACCAGCACTAATGTAGGCAAGGTTTTCTAAGTTTAATTGTTGTCTTGTTTTTGCCATTTCCTTTCCAACTATAAATAACCTTGTACAAGTGCTCGCTTTTATACAAACTAACCACGCCAGAAGGTCGGTGTAAACAACACTAATAAGGTGAATATCTCTAATCGCCCGAACACCATCGCAATGGTTAATAGCCATTTAGCGCCATCACTAATAGCGCCATAATGCGACGCAACATCCCCCAAACCAGGGCCGAGGTTATTTAAGCAAGCTGCGGTGGCTGAGAACGCCGTTATGTTATCCATACCGGTCCCCATTAACGCTAACATAATAATGACAAATACCAACGCATAAGCAGAGAAAAATCCCCATACGGCTTCAACTACTTTATCTGGTAATGCCTTACGACCAAGTTTAATAGAGTAAATAGCACGAGGATGCACTAACCGATTAAGCTCACGTATTCCTTGCAGATAAAGTAAAAACACTCGGACTACTTTCATACCGCCGCCAGTGGAACCTGCACAACCACCAATAAAGCTCGAAAATATCAGTAAAATAGGCAAGAATAAGGGCCATGCTGAAAAATTATCGGTGGCAAAACCCGCAGTAGTACTAATTGATACCGCTTGAAATAATGCCTGATCGAGCGTTTCGTCACCGTTTGCATATATGTTATTGGACGACAGTACCGTAAAACACACTATCACCAGCGCTAGTTGAATAAACAAAAACACTTTAAACTCAGGGTCGCGGATATACACTCTGAGATTTCGACTCGAAACAGCTGCGTAATGCAAGGTGAAATTAACGGCAGCGATGATTAGAAATATCACGCAAATAAAGTTGATTAATGGACTGTCAAAATGTCCCATAGAAGCATCGTAAGTAGAGAATCCGCCTATTGCAACAGTAGAAAATGAATGACAAATAGCATCAAACCAATTCATTCCGGCAGCCCAGTACGCTAAAGTACACGCGATAGTTAACGACACATAAATATACCAAAGATGTTTTGCGGTATCGGCAATACGTGGCGTCATTTTGGAATCTTTTACAGGCCCTGGAGTTTCAGCTCGATACAACTGCATACCACCAACGCCAAGCATGGGTAGCACTGCAACCGCTAATACGATTATCCCCATACCGCCTAACCATTGCAGTTGTTGGCGATAAAACAATACCGATTTAGGGAGATATTCAATGCCTGTTAACACTGTAGCACCGGTTGTAGTTAGCCCTGAAAACGCTTCGAATACCGCATCCGCTAATGATAAATTAGGTTCTTGTAAAAAAATCAGCGGTAAAGATGCGAATGCCCCTAGAACTAACCAAAATAGCACCACAATTAAAAAACCTTCGCGAGCTTTTAAATCTCCCTGCTCGCGTCTATTTGGATAGTATGCAAGTAAACCAATAATGACACTGAATATAAATGCGAGAACAAATGGCACGCCACCACCATCTTTATAAATGAGCGATACAATTGCTGGCGGCACCATAGTGATACTGAACAGTACAACCAGTTGGCCGAGAATTTTTATGATGGTACGAAATTGCATTGAGCTATCGCTTTTTTATTAAGTAATGATTAGTGCGTGAATGCTATTGTCTTACTCTTTAATACTTAACTCAACCGCGCCATGGCTCAAATCATAAATATCTTTTATGGCTTGTGTGGCTTGGCGGCTATCTATAGTAATAACCCATTCTATATTAGCAGTAAATTGCTTTTCTATGTTAAGTACTTGAAATTGCGTTTTTAGTAACTGCTCTATCGCTCCTTGCGCGCTGTAATCACTACAGCCCACCAGCTCAACACTAGGAACTTTTAATGTAGTTGTTAAATGTGCCAAGGCATTATTTAGCGAGCCGCCATATGCTCTGACTAACCCGCCAGTACCCAGCTTTATACCGCCAAAATAACGAGTAACTACCGCGGTGACTTCTCCAAGCCCAGATCCCATTAATACATTAAGCATAGGTTTGCCTGCAGTACCATTTGGTTCACCATCATCAGAGAAACCATAAACATGACTACCACCAGGATTACCTGCAACATGCGCCCAACAGTTATGACGAGCATCGCTATATTTACTTTCAATCTCACGGATAAACGCTTTTGCCGAGGCTAAATCTGGCGTATGAGCAATATGCACAATAAAGGTGCTTTTTTTTATTTCTTCTTGATGAAAAACGGTTGCTGCTGGGTACTTATATTCTGACATTCTTTGATAAACCCAAATAATGAAGCAAAAAATGGGGCCATATGGCCCCAACTTTTAACACCGGATGATTAATCTAATGCTAAATCACGGGTCATATTTTCTAAGCTATCTTCATGAACAATAATATTGTCCTCGATGCGAATACCGCCAAATGGTTTAAACGCTTCAACCTTTTCCCAGTTAATAAACTGCTTGTTGTCTGTTTGCGTTAAATCACCAAGTAATGAATCGATAAAGTACAAACCAGGTTCAATCGTGAATACTTGGTTTTTCTCAATCAAGCGCGTACAACGCAAGAATGGATGACCTTCTGGTGGCGCTTGATGTGTACCCTTTTCATCAGCCATAAAACCACCCATATCGTGCACTTGTAAACCAAGATGATGGCCAAGCCCATGCGGAAAGAAAGTCGACGTAATACCGCGCTCAACGATCTCAGTGGCTGGTAACTTAACAATATTAAAATCACTAAGCACCTGAGCAATACGTTGATGGCAATCTAAGTGCAGTTCACCGTATAACAAACCTGGTTTCAGTGCTTTACCCAATGCAATTTGATGCTGTGTCATTGCGGCAATTAATTCGGCAAACTCGCCCGACTTTTTAAAATCATAAGTACGAGTTATATCTGCAGCATAGCCATTAAAATTAGCGCCAGCATCAATTAAGAACGAATGATGTGCTTTTGGGGCTTGAGGCTCAAAATGAGTGTAGTGCAAAATAGCGCAATTTTCGTTAAGCGCAACAATATTGCCATACGGCATTTCGTTTTCGCTTTGGCGAGTGGCCATTAAATACGCTTGCTGAATATCAAATTCAGAGCCACCGTTAAAAAAGGTATCACGCGCAGCTTTGTGGCCATCAACCGCAATACGATTAGCTTGGCGTAAGCATTCAAGTTCGTATTGAGTTTTATAAGCACGGTGGTAATTAAAGTAATTGAGCACCGGCTCTGGGTTCATAATGCTAAAGCCTAGCGCTTGAGCTACTTCTAGGTATTCACCGATATAAGCGTACTTCGCCTTATCGTATGGTAATAGTTTTTCAACTTGATCAGGCTGTAATAATAGCTCGATATCAAAGTAATCAGCCCAAAAATCTCGTGGCTCATCTGGTACTTTGTGCCAAAAATCGACAGGGCGATAAAAAATCAGTTTTGGTTTATCACTGCCATTCACAACAATCCAACAGTGTGGATTATCGATGACCGGTAACCAAGCTTTGAAATGCGGGTTGACTTTAAACGGATAATACATATCGTCTAAAAACTGACGTTTAGCTTGTCCTGAATGGATCACTAAACCTTCTAATCCTTCACGCTCAATAATAGTACGAGTACGCTGCTGCAGTGTTGCAATATGTTCGGCGTATAAAACGGCTAATTTATCCATAGAAAACCCATCTGTTAAATTTAACTTATTTTAAGTCTAACATAGACCCTGTTTAACCCCAATGCAGATGCGCTAAAGCACTTGTGCCTTAGCCACCCATCTTCATATCCAATATTGGTGCCAGTATGTTTCCTTCGCGCCCTAAACGCGTGTGATAAACCTGACGATAAGCAAACACATTTTTTACGTACTCCCGAGTTTCACGGTACGGGATAAGCTCAATCCATAATTCAGCAGGCATAGCTTCATTTGGTAACCACTTTTTGATTCTATGGTAACCAGCGTTATACGAGGCAGTTGCTAGTATTTCGTTGCCATGGTTTTTGTTTTTTAAATATTCTAAATACTCTGTGCCTAAACGTATATTTGTTTTCGGCTGATTTAAGCGACTTCCTGAAACAGTACTTTTATTGACATACTTCGCTGTACTTGGTAATAACTGCATTAAACCACGCGCATTGGCGTGAGAACGCGCATCAGGTGCAAAAGAGCTTTCACGGCGCGAAATAGCAATGCTCCAAGTAACATCTATATGATTACGTTTACTATAACGCTCAAATAAATCTTGAAAAGCAAATGGGAAACGTAACTCTACATAATCCCATGCCTTAATTTGCGCTAAAGTATAAATAGTACTGTCGTACCAATCTAATTCTGCTGCGAGTTTTGAAGCCGCGAGCTTTTCTCCATCGCTAGAAGTGCTTGTTAAATAATTCCATTCGCGACGAGCCGAAGTAAACCGCTCAAGTTCATACATCGCTTTAGCACGTTTAAAACCTGGGGCATTAGCGACCTCATGCATTAATTTATCGCTCACTAACAATGGTTGATTATTGAGTTCAATAGGTAACCCCAACCGCGCGGCAGCCAAAAAGCCATAATAGTCACGCTCTTTTGCGACTATTTGCCAAATAGCTTTAGCACGCTGTGTATCACCTCGTTGAGCTAAACTGTAGGCTAACCAATATTGCTGACCCAGACTGAGATTTTCTTTACCTGTAAAAAACGCAACGATGCCCGACCAATCCTGAGTTTTCAGCATATTGCCTAACTGCCATTGCATTAATTTACGATCTTGACGATCTTTGGGCACTTTACTCAACCAGAAACGTGCCTCAGGATGACCTCTTGATGCCAACGCTAAAGCAAAACTATAATACACATCAGCCTTTTGCTCGTCAGAATAGTTAAACATTTTGTCTAACTTTTCCCACGCCTTGAGCGCTAAGGTTTTATCTCGCCAAATTAAGCGTTTAATTCCATAGTGTGCAATTTCGCTTTCCTTAACTGTTTTATGCTTGTAACGATACATTCCTGCAACTGCACTGGGATCGCTGCGAACTTTTCGATAAAAGTCAGCCAAGTATTGCTCATTTTTTGGTAATAAAGTTTTTAAGTATGGCAATAAACTTTGCGAACCACCTTGTGCTGATAACGTAATACGTTGCCATATTTGCTCTTGGCTCATATAACCTTTTTTACGCCAAGTACTAAATAATAGGTCACATTCTTCAGGCTGTGATTTCCCAACAGTCCATAAATTTGTTACTTGTCTCATTATCGCTTGTTCTGGTGCCCCTAAATCAAGCTGATACTGCAGGTAAGTGCAAGTCAGCTCACTATTTGTAGTCTCACGATAATTATTAATAAAAGCGGCTTTGCGGTTTTGCTTTTGCAAATTCTGCAGCCATGCTTTGCGCACTGGCCACTCTAAAGGCGTACTTTGGTAAATAGTTAAATAACGCTCTATTTCAGATTGGTGCTCAATATCGGGATGGCGCTGCCAATAGACTTGTTCCACATAAGGCTTTAATGGATGGTCTAGCTGTGCTGTTATTTCTTTAAACTCCTGATAACTAGCATATTTAACTTTTCTTTCAGCATCTAAAAATGCGTCATGTTCAGTATTAGCGTAGGCAGAAAATAAAGGAAATAATAATGCTGCTGCCGTTACACTTAAAAATTGTTTTTTCATGATGACCTTAAATATTCAAAGGTAAATAAAAGACAAACACTTCGCCTACACCTTAGCACCAAACAAGCTATATTTTAACCAGTAGTAAGGCACCACAGTAAATTTTTCGTTGCATTTTTAATTTAAAGCAAGCACACTGATTGAAATGCAAACTCATCGTACCAGTCTTAGTTCACTAACTAGGGAGAATAATAATGTTATATAAAAGCGATTCCTTTGAAGTTGCTTTCATCAAGGATAATATCGCCGAGTTCAAATTTTGTGTTGCAGGTTCTGTAAACACTTTGTCTCAGCAAACCTTGAAAGATTGCGCCTCTGCATTAAAAGAATTAGCCGCAAACAGTGATATCAAAGGCATGATTTTTACCAGTGATAAAGAACACTTTATTATTGGCGCCGATATTTTCGAATTTTTACCTACCTTTACTAAACCAGAAGCTGAATTAGTAACGTGGATCAAAGATGCCACTGATGTTTTTGACGCGCTAGAAGATTTACCATTCCCAACTTTAAGCGCTATCAATGGCTTAGCACTTGGTGGTGGTTGTGAGTGGGTACTTGCTACCGATTATCGTGTTGCTAGCACTGATGCTAAAATTGGCCTACCAGAAGTAAAACTTGGCATCATGCCTGGATTTGGCGGCACAGTTCGCTTACCACGCATTGTTGGTGCTGATAATGCGATGCTTTGGATCACCTCTGGTGCCGAAAACCGCGCAGCTGATGCTTTAAAAGTAGGTGCAGTTGATGCGGTAGTT
This sequence comes from Pseudoalteromonas sp. SR44-8, assembly GCF_014163635.1. Taxonomy (NCBI): domain Bacteria; kingdom Pseudomonadati; phylum Pseudomonadota; class Gammaproteobacteria; order Alteromonadales; family Pseudoalteromonadaceae; genus Pseudoalteromonas; species Pseudoalteromonas sp. SR44-8. The sequence continues at coordinate 47,837 of NZ_JACJDS010000025.1, read as the reverse complement.
AGTACTGACAAACTTATAGAGTCAGGAATTTCAACGCTTGAATTAGCAATCTCTGGAAAACTAGATTGGCAAGCTAAGCGACAAGTAAAATTACAACCACTTAAATTGAACCGTGTTGAGCAAGGTATGAGCTTTGCAATGGCAGAAGGTATGGTAATGGGTAAAACCAAAGGCCACTATCCTGCTCCTATTATGGCAGTTCGTACTATTAAAGCAGCAGCAAACTGTACTCGTGATGAAGCAATGGCGATTGAAAATGCCAACTTTGCTAAATTAGCACGCACTCCAGAAGCCGCAGCCCAAACGGGTATTTTCTTAGCAGATCAATACATCAAGGGGAAAGCGCGCAAACAAGCTAAAACCAGTGATGTAGTAATTAAACAAGCTGCAGTACTTGGTGCTGGTATTATGGGTGGCGGTATCGCTTACCAGTCAGCTTATAAAGGAACACCTATTATAATGAAAGACATCCAACAGGATGCGCTTGATTTAGGTATGGGTGAAGCATCTAAGCTATTAGGTCAAAAAGTTCAACGCGGCCATATGGCGATGGACAAAATGGTAGCAACGTTAGGTAAAATCAAACCAACTCTTAATGATAGCGATTTACAAAGCGCTGATATCATTGTTGAAGCAGTTGTTGAAAACCCTAAAGTTAAACAAGCCGTTTTAGCAGGTCTTGAAAAAGACATGCCTGCAGGCACTATCTTAACGTCTAACACATCAACTATTCGTATTGATGAATTAGCCACAGCTCTTGAAAAACCTGAAAATTTCTGTGGTATGCACTTCTTTAACCCAGTGCCAAAAATGCCACTGGTAGAAATTATTCGCGGTGAGAAAACTTCAGAGCAAACGATTAACGCCGTTGTTGATTACGCCTTAAAGTTAGGTAAATCACCTATCGTTGTTAACGATTGCCCAGGATTCTTTGTAAACCGTGTATTATTCCCATACTTTGCCGGCTTTAGTAAGTTAGTTGTTGAAGGCGCTGATTTTGCCAAAGTAGATAAAGTAATGGAAAACGTATTTGGCTGGCCTATGGGTCCTGCATACTTACTTGATGTTGTCGGTATTGATACGGCTTACCACTGTACTGGCGTGATGGCAGATGGTTTCCCTGAGCGCATGTCACGTGCCGAAAAAGATCCGGTAACAATATTCGCTAACGAAAAGCGTTTTGGTCAAAAGAACAAAGCGGGTTTCTACCAGTATGCTCCGGATCGTCGCGGTCGCTTGAAAAAAGCTCAAGATCCACAAGCAGTTGAGCTACTTAGTGCAATCACTGATGCACCGAAAGAGTTTGATAAACAAGAAATTATCGACCGTTGTATGATACCTATGATCAACGAAGTGCTACTGTGTTTACAAGAAAACATTGTTGCTTCTCCACAAGAAGCTGATATGGCACTTATTTACGGTATTGGTTTCCCTCCATTTAGAGGCGGCGCGTTCCGTTACTTAGATCAAACTGGACTAGCTAACTTTGTTGCAACAGCTGACAAATACGCTCATCTAGGTGCGATTTACCAAGTATCTGAACAAACTCGCAAATGGGCTGAAGAAGGCCGTATTTTCTATAAGGTGGAAGGATAAGACCATGAATACTCCAGTAATTGTAGATTGTATCCGCACGCCAATGGGCCGTTCAAAAAACGGTGTATTTAAACATAAGCGTGCCGAAGATTTAAGCGCCCACCTAATGAAGGGCTTACTTGATCGCAACCCAGCCGTTGATCCAGCATCGATTGACGATATCTATTGGGGTTGTGTACAACAAACTTTAGAGCAAGGTTTTAACGTTGCTCGTAATGCCGCATTACTTGCCGGCATTCCTCACACAGTGCCAGCGGTAACAGTAAACCGCTTATGTGGATCATCAATGCAAGCATTACACGATGCTGCTCGCGCAATCATGACTGGCGCTGGTGATACCTACATCATTGGTGGTGTTGAGCACATGGGTCATGTGCCAATGACCCACGGTAACGACTTTCACCCAGGCTTAGCAACTTCAATTGCACAAGCATCTGGCTCAATGGGCTTAACCGCAGAGTACCTTGCAACTATTCACGGTATTACCCGTGAGCAGCAAGACCAATTTGCATACCGCTCACATCAACGAGCTCATGCAGCAACGGTTGAAGGACGTTTCCGCCGCGAAATCCTCGCAATGGAAGGTCATGACGCAGATGGTTCACTGATTTTAGTTGAAGATGACGAAGTAATTCGTCCAGAAACAACGGTAGAAGGCTTATCACAGCTTCGCCCAGTATTTAACCCTGCATCAGGCTCAGTCACTGCCGGTACGTCTTCAGCTCTTTCTGACGGCGCATCTGCTATGTTAGTAATGAGCGAAGAAAAAGCCAAAGCTTTAGGCTTACCAATTCGTGCACGTGTTAAAGCCATGGCGGTTGCAGGTTGCGATCCATCAATCATGGGTTACGGCCCAGTACCAGCAAGTAAAAAAGCATTAGCACAAGCCGGTATCACTATTGATGATATCGATGTTGCTGAGCTTAACGAAGCATTCGCAGCACAGTCACTACCAGTATTAAAAGACCTAGGTCTTGCTGATGTAGTTGATGAAAAAGTGAATTTAAACGGCGGTGCTATTGCTCTGGGTCATCCTTTAGGTTGTTCTGGTTCACGTATCAGCACCTCACTTATTCACTTAATGGAAGATAAAAACGCAAAATATGGTTTAGCAACTATGTGCATTGGTTTAGGCCAAGGCATCGCAACTGTATTTGAACGTGTGCAAGATTAATAAAATGTATTAAGTAATACCTTGGTGATAAAAAGCCGCGTTGATTAAATCAACGCGGCTTTTTTATAATTAATTTTTTGCAGCTAAGTTATGTCGCTTTATAAGCACAAGTGAAGTGACTTTATTTATCAGGCTGAGGTCGTTAAACTAGCAGCCTTAAATTAATCGTTAAGCGCTAAATAAACAGTAAAGGTTATGCAATGAGTTTTGAGAATCCCGATCACCAATTAGATGCCATTGGCCTACGCTGTCCGGAGCCTGTAATGATGATCAGAAGCGCGGTACGTAAAATGGAAAATGGCGAAACTTTATTAATTATTGCCGACGATCCATCAACCACCCGTGATATCCCCAGCTTTTGTATGTTTATGGATCATACACTGTTAGAAAAAGAAGTAGATGCCATACCGTATCGATATTTAGTTAAAAAAGGGTTATAAATCAATAATTAACCCTAATTAAAACATTCATTAATCCCAGTAAAAGTTTAATTTCAACTGCCACTGAAACTCTGTTGCATGTTTATAACCAAATCGTATGTCGAAATCTTGATTGATAGGCACTGATAGCTCGATGTTCGTTGCAATACCGCTTAACTGTTGGTGATAAAACTTCTCAATTGATGTTCTTAGTTTTAAATTAGAAGTTACAGTCGTTAAAAATCCTAGCTCTATTGAAGTATCCAGCCATTGTTGGGTGCTTTGTAATTCACCAGCATAACCATTAATCATACCGTACACTAGCGACTGATTAGCATTTAATAACCATGACTTTCCAACTCCTGCCATGGCAAATGTACTTGAGCAACTAAAGCACTGACTGCGATTTCTTTCATAACCTACATTTATCTGCCATGCCCAACCGCCTTCATTTGGCCACTGACTATAGGCTGGGTTAAATGATTCTAGATCTAAAAGATGTAATTTTTCTAGATATAACTGCGAATCAAATAAAGCAACCTCAACATCCAACATCTCTAAATTAGAGTAAGGAACTCTGGCAATATCAGAAGCTAATGAATCAAAATAACTCAATCTGAAACCTAAATTTAGGCTTTGTTCATTTTTATACACAGTCGAAGAAATAGATATATTTGAGGGTTTCTGAGCTGAATGCGGTGCATATTTATCATAATTAATAAAAGAGGTTTCTTTACCTGGAGGTAGGACTAAACGAGCTTTAATAAGAGCTTTTTTTAACTTTTCAATGTGTTCAACATCATATTTTTTTATTTGCTGCAACTGAACAAACTCAAAAAGAGTTTCAATAATTCGTTTTTTAGTTACCACATCTAGATTTGTAAATGTCGGCTCAAAAAGTATATTTTGCGAATGATAAATAGCTAAAGCCAGCTTAGAGTCTTTTACTGAAAGATTGTTTTCATATTGATGAAAAACACTACTTCTTGAAGGAGTAAACTCAATCTGCTTTACTAGCTTTTCGTTATTATATTGAGCACTATTTAAGCGAGAAAAAATAGTCGCAGGAATAACCCAAGGCGAAAGCTCATTCGTTAACTGCTCACCTATAATTAATTCAACAACCCTTGCGATATGAAATGCACAGTTTTCATCCGCAAAATAGTAAGAATACTTAGCCCCCATAATTTCCCATAAATGATTAGTTAAAAAGAGGACGTCTTCTTGGCTAAAGTTAAGCTTATATTCCCATATATCTCTCAGCTCTATTTCACCATAGTTATGTTGATGACGGTAAAATAGTTGATCAGAAAAACCAGCCTCGTAACCGCCAAATAACCCTTTCGTAATATAGACCAAACCGTTTTCATTATCAGGAACTAGTGCCCCATAATTTAAGCTGTAATCTAGTAACTTATTGTGCTCTGGCGTTGATCTATTTAGCTTTAAAAGCATATGACCATAAAGCGAAGCCGGATTACTCATATACCCTGAAGCAAAGACTAAACTTACAGAGTGAATCGGTTGTTTATCTCTCCACTCTATAAGTTCGGTGCATTCAACCTTTGGCTCTGAGAATTCAAGCCCTTGTGATAGTAACCACTGATATCTAGCAGGATACTTGCATTGCATTTGTGCGTCTTTATTAAATGCATCAATCGTTGCTTTTAACTCGGATGAAGGGTTATTTTTGCCATTTTTTGAGATAAAAAATGAATCACTCTCAATATAACTTTGAGGAGATGATGCGTTTTTATAATGCCCTAATTTCAACCAGGTTGGATGCTCGGAAAGTGAGCTAGATGAATAAGATGAAAACGTAGCAAACAGTGCTAGTGCTGGTAAGTATTTGATTGTAGTCATAAGTATGAGTAGGTGCTGACACCTACTCTATTAACAGTTAAATAACTGGGCAAGTAGCTGCAAACTGTGTAGTCACTTTGCTTTCAACAATTGCATATAATGCTTGAGGATTTTGAGCAGGTTTAGTCGCAAAATCGTTACGGATAGCATTTACAATTTGACCATGAGAACTAGCGTCACAACCACGTACATTTAGCATTGCAGTAACATACTCACCTTCACCTTCAGCAATTTCTTGCTCAAGTACAGGGAATGTTTGTTGAATAAATAGAGCTGTTTTTGCACCTGCGCCTTCACAGCTACCAACAGATGATATATTTGAAGATACTGCTGTAGTACCTAAATCCCAAATAATATTTGAAATTGCTGCTGCGGTTCCATTCTCTGGAAATACCATTGCGCCGATACCACAATCCTGCCAAGGGTTAAGACCCTCTTTAGCCTGTAATGGAGCGGCTATAAAAGCCCCCGCTAAAACAACTGCTGTTACTGTAGTTTTTAACATCTGTAATCCTATTTTAATTTTTTTTATTCATATTAACGATCCAAGTATATTATGATTATATTTGGCGCTTTAGAGGTTTTAAATTATTTTTGATATAGTACTCAAAAATAATTGACTTCGATTATTACAAAAAATCTGTACCAATTTTAACAGGGTGTTATTACTTCTGTAAATATAATCAGACATTATAATGGCAATATTTACCCTGTAGCTCTATTTTTTAGTTATTGTTACTTTTGGCTGATCGTTATTATGATAATCGATGCTAACGATGTAGCTGCCTTTAATTGCAGGAGTGAAGCTAAAATAATTATAAGTAGTGTCACAATCGGCAACAACGCTTTGCCCTAACGTCAGAGATTGACCGGTTGGATCTTGTCCACTGAACCCACAGTTATAACCTGCGCTCCACTCCATATCAGCTATTTTAAACTCATACACTTTACCCGGTGTTGAAAACTTTACTTGTGCTTGATAAAGCGCAGGCGCGACTTGAGTAAATTCATATTGCGTTTCTGCATCCCATAAATTGAAGTCGCCGCGTAGGTACATTGTACGGTCAAGTTCTTGGCCTGGCAGTACATCGCTAAGATCTGGCATTTGTATTTGGCTCGAACAAGCACTCAGTAAAGCAACTAGAGCCACTGTTAATATACGTTTCATAGGTATTCCCTCTAATACTAAAAAGCCAGCATAGCTGCTGGCTTTTTAAGCGAAGCTGAATTTATTTCTGTAATACAGAAATATCAGCAATATCTAAAAATAGACCACTCAGTTGACTGAGTAATGCTAAACGGTTTTGCTTAACGGCTTCATCGTCTGCCATTACCATCACGTTGTCGAAGAAGTTATCAACACTTTCACGAATACCCGCAAGTTGGGCAAGCGCTTCTTGATAGTCGCCAGCCGCGTATAACGGCGCTAATTCAGTGGCAAACTTAGCAACTTGTGCCGCTAATGCCTTTTCGGCATCATCGCTTAATAAGCTCTCATCAACAGTGCCTTGCGTTGTAATGTCATTTTTAGCCAGAATATTACTTACCCGTTTATTAGCTGCTGCAAGCGCTTCTGCGGCGTCTAATGTACGGAAGTGACTTACCGCTTTAACACGACGGTCAAAATCAACAGGCTTAGTTGGGCGACGTACTAGTACAGCTTGAATAACGTCTACTTCAATACCTTCATCTTGATACCATGCACGAAAACGCCCTAGCATAAATTCAAACACATCGGCTGATACATTTAAGTTAGTTAGCTTGTCGCCAAACAGGGTTTGTGATTTTGCGACTAGATCTAAAATATCAAGTGGTAGTTCTTTTTCTACCATGATACGCAGCGCACCAATGGCTGCACGACGAAGCGCAAACGGATCTTTATCACCTTTTGGTGCTTGGCCAATACCAAAAATACCTACCAGTGTATCGAACTTATCGGCAATCGCTACCGCGCAGCTAATTAAGTTTGTAGGTAAATTATCACCGGCAAAACGCGGCATGTATTGCTCGTTTTGGGCAATGGCAACATCTTCGGCTTCACCGTCATGGCGTGCATAGTGCATCCCCATCACACCTTGTACGTCAGTAAACTCCATCACCATTTCGGTCATTAGATCGGTTTTACTTAATAAACCAGCACGCTTAGCAAGTGTTTTATCGGCACCTAATTGCTCAGCAATGTAACCAGCAAGTTCACTAATACGCTCTGACTTATCTTTAAGCGTACCCAATTGCTGTTGGAACAATACGCTATTAAGTGATTCTAAACGGCTTTCAAGAGTTTTCTTTTTATCTGTTTCAAAGAAGAACTGCGCATCAGCTAAACGCGGGCGCACTACTTTCTCGTTACCAGCAATAACTACGCTTGGGTTTTTACTTTCGATGTTTGAAACAAACAAAAACTTATTAAGTAGCTTGCCGTCTTGATCAAGTAATGGGAAGTATTTTTGATCGTCTTTCATGGTGTAGATCAGCGCTTCGGCTGGTACATCTAAAAACGCTTCTTCAAATGTTGCAGTAAGAGTTACTGGCCATTCAACCAATGAAGTTACTTCTTCAAGTAAATCTTCATCCATAGCTACTACTGCATTAACGGCTGTTGCTGCAGCTTCGATTTGGCTTCGAATTTGTGCTTTACGCTGCTGGTAATCAGCAACAACATGTGCAGACTTAAGCACCTCAAAAACATCATCAGCGTGTTTGATTGTGATTTTTTCTGGATGATGAAAACGATGGCCTTGCAGTTGGTTACCCACTGCTTTACCAAGGACTTCGCCTTCAATCAGCTGATCGCCAAACAAAATAGTTGCGGTATGAACAGGACGAATAAATTGTGTTTTATTCGCCCCCCAACGCATTGGTTTAGGAATAGGAAGTTTAGCTAACGCTTTATTTACCGCATCAGCCATCAAGGCTGTGGTTTCTTTGCCTGCTACTTTAGCAATGTGTAACAACCATGCACCTTTATCGGTCTCGAGTGTTTGCGCTTCACTTACTTCAATACCACAACCACGAGCCCAACCCATTGCAGCTTTGGTCGGCTTGCCATCGGCATCAAATGCAGCCTTCGTTGCTGGACCACGTTTTTCTACTTCTTTGTCTTGTTGCTGAGCTTCAAGTGCTGTTACTTGTAAACCTAAGCGACGAGGAGATGCATACCAGCTTACGCCTTGGTGATTAAGCTCTAGACTCTCAAGCTCTGCAGTCAGATTTGCAGCAAATGCTTCGGCAAGTTTACGCAATGATTTTGGTGGCAACTCTTCGGTGCCAATTTCTACTAATAAATTTTGTGCTGACATGCTTACTTATCCTTACACAACGGGAAACCAAGCGCTTCGCGTTTGTCATAATAACTTTGTGCACACGCTTTAGATAATGCACGAACGCGCAAGATATAACGCTGGCGCTCTGTCACCGAAATAGCGTGACGTGCATCCAATAAGTTAAATGCGTGTGATGCTTTCATTACTTGCTCATAAGCAGGTAATGGTAAGCTTGCTTCAATTAGCTTTTGGCTCTCAGCTTCGCATTTATCAAACTGGGCAAATAAATCGTCAACATTTGCATGCTCAAAGTTATAAGTTGATTGCTCAACTTCGTTCTGATGGAATACATCACCGTAAGTAACACGGCCCATTGGGCCATCAGCCCATACTAGATCGTAGATGCTATCTACGCCTTGAATGTACATAGCTAAACGCTCAAGACCATAAGTGATCTCACCAGTAACAGGAGAGCACTCTAAGCCCCCTACTTGTTGGAAGTAGGTAAACTGGGTTACTTCCATACCGTTTAACCAGATCTCCCAACCAAGACCCCATGCGCCTAGCGTAGGTGATTCCCAGTTGTCTTCAACGAAGCGTACTTCGTCAGTAAGGGTATCAATGCCAACAGCCGCTAATGAGCCTAAATATAGCTCCTGGATGTTATCTGGTGATGGTTTTAATACGACTTGGAACTGGTAGTAATGTTGCAGGCGATTTGGATTCTCACCATAACGGCCATCGGTAGGACGACGACATGGTTGCACATACGCGCTCGACATTGGTTCAGGACCAATAGACTTTAAAAATGTTTGCGGATGAAATGTTCCTGCACCAACTTCCATATCAAGTGGCTGAATAATGACACAGCCTTGCTGTGCCCAGTAATCCTGTAAAGCCAGGATCAAACCTTGAAAGGTTTTAACGTCATATTTTTGCATATTTGGCTTTTAGTATCTGCTGTGATGTAGCGTGAAAATTACCTTCAGTATACCTTGTGCGTAGTCATGTTTTAAGCAGTTTGTGCAATTGAGAAAATAAAAAAGGAGCCTAAGGCTCCTTTTTTGTAATTACTATAATTTAATTATACGTCTAAGTTAACTACACGTAGTGCATTCGTTTCTATGAACTCACGACGCGGCTCAACTTGGTCACCCATCAAGGTTGCGAATAATTGGTCTGCACCAACAGCATCTTCAATGGTTACTTGTAACATGCGACGCGCTGAAGGATCCATGGTAGTTTCCCACAGCTGACTTGGATTCATCTCACCTAGTCCTTTATAGCGTTGGATATATAGCCCACGCTTAGATTCTGCGATCAACCATTCCAATGCATCCACAAAGTTATCAACAGCTAGTGTTTTCTCTCCACGTTGAATATAAGCACCTTCACTTAAGATATTGGCAATGTTAGTACCAGTTACTGCGATGCGTTTATAATCACGTGAAGAGATAAAATCATGGCTCAGTACGTGTGCCTTATCAACACCGTGTTGGCGAATATTGATAACTGGGTAATATAAGTTACGCTCAGTATCATGCTCTGTTGCAGCAGCGAAGATAGTTGCATCTTCATCACGTGCGACTAAGTCATCGACTAACGTTTTGGTCCACTCGATTACTTTAGCTTCATCGGCTAAATCAGTTTCGTTTAGCTCTGTTTGATAGATCAAACGTTCCATAACCGTATTCGGGTATTTACGTTTTAAGCGCTCAATAACTTTAACTGTGTTTTGATAATCATGAACGATAGCCTCTAAAGCTTCACCTTCAAGTGCAGATGCATCAGCACCGGTATAAAGTGCGGCACCATTTAATGCTAATGAAGTTAGGTATTCGACAAGTGCTGGATCATCTTTAATATAGCGCTCTTGTTTACCTTTTTTCACTTTATAAAGTGGTGGTTGAGCAATATAGATATAACCACGTTCAACGATTTCTGGCATTTGACGGTAGAAAAAGGTCAATAGTAACGTACGAATGTGCGAACCATCGACGTCAGCATCGGTCATGATAATGATTCGGTGATAGCGTAATTTTTCAGGGTTATACTCATCGCGACCAATACCACAACCAAGGGCTGTAATTAACGTGGCAACTTCTTGTGAAGATAACATCTTATCAAAACGCGCTTTCTCTACGTTTAGTATTTTACCTTTAAGCGGAAGAATCGCTTGATTCTTACGGTTACGACCCTGCTTGGCTGATCCGCCAGCAGAGTCCCCTTCCACTATATATAGTTCAGACAGGGCTGGATCTTTTTCTTGGCAATCCGCTAACTTCCCAGGTAAACCTGCTAAGTCCATTGCGCCTTTACGACGTGTCATTTCACGGGCTTTACGCGCAGCTTCACGAGCACGAGAAGCATCAATGATTTTACCAACAACTATTTTTGCATCTACTGGATTTTCTAATAAGAACTCAGTGAATTTCTCAGCCATTGCTTGTTCTACAGCTGATTTAACTTCGCTTGAAACTAGCTTATCTTTGGTTTGTGATGAGAACTTAGGATCAGGAACTTTAACACTAACAACTGCAGTTAAGCCTTCACGGGCATCATCGCCTGTTGCATTACTGGTTGTTTTAGCTTTTTTGTTAAAGCCTTCTTTTTCCATATAGTTGTTAAGTGTACGAGTTAGCGCAGATCTAAAACCGGCTAAGTGAGTACCACCATCACGTTGTGGAATGTTGTTTGTAAAACAGTAAATGTTTTCTTGGTAAGCATCATTCCACTGCATTGATACTTCAACGCTAATACCATCTTCTTCACGTTCATGAGTAAAGTGGAATACACCTTTATGAATAGGTGTTTTATTACGGTTTAAATACTCAACGAAGGCACGAATACCCCCTTCATATTTAAAGTGGTCAGTTTTATTTTCTTCGCGTTCATCATTTAAAATAATACTCACACCTGAATTCAGGAATGATAACTCGCGTAAGCGCTTAGCTAAAATATCGTAATGGAAATCTAAGTTTGTGAAAGTCTCACCACTTGGCCAAAAACGAAGTTCAGTACCTGTGGTTTCTGATTCGCCAATTACAGCTAGTGGCGCATCAGGAACACCCATAGTGTAAAATTGCTCATGTAGCTTGCCTTCACGACGAACTGTTAGCTTTAATTTTTCTGAAAGCGCATTTACTACTGAAACACCAACACCGTGTAAGCCGCCTGATACTTTATATGAGTTATCATCAAACTTACCACCAGCATGTAGTACTGTCATAATTACTTCAGCAGCTGACACGCCTTCTTCTTCATGAATTGAAGTTGGAATACCACGGCCGTTATCTCGAACAGAGACAGAACCATCTAAATGAATTGTGACATAGATGTCATCACAGTGACCTGCTAAGGCTTCATCGATAGAGTTATCAACGACCTCAAACACCATATGGTGTAAGCCTGTGCCATCATCGGTGTCCCCTATATACATTCCAGGACGCTTTCTTACTGCGTCTAATCCTTTTAGTACTTTAATACTCGACGAATCGTAATTCTCAGACATGGTTAATCCCACTTATCTTGTTATTAGGTTGCCATGTTTCACGTGGAACATTTGTAGTTCTCGTTGCATGGGTTCCACCACAGCAGAAATACTTTCAGATTGAATTGTAGAGATAAATATTTGAGAGCTACAGTGCGACAATAACTGTCCTACTTTCTCTTTCGTATCTTCCCCTAACTCTGAAGGTAGATCATCTATTAGCAATATTGATTGCTTTTCTGTCTCTGACTCAATCAAACTATTTTGCGTTACTTTTAACGCATAAAGCAATAGCTTCAATTGACCGCGTGAAAAGGTGTTTTCCACACTATTGCCAGCGACACTAAAACTGAAATCAGCTTTATGCGGCCCTTTATTTGTAAAACCTTGGCGACTATCACGCTCAAAGCTTTGTTCGAGAGCGTCGGCTAGAGATTCATTTTCTTTCCAACCAGCATAAAAACTTATTTCTAAATCGCGTATAAGCGTTAATTCTGCACACATTTTATCAAAAAATTGCTGCTTAAACCTACTTATATACGCAATTCGTAAATTATTTATTTGGTCTGCCAGTCTAACAAATTCTTTATCCCAAAACTTGATTTGATCAAAATAATTCTTAGGCTTACTTTTCAATAATGCATTACGTTGCTTTAATACTTTATTGAAAGATTGCCACAAATAAAAAAAGTCTTGTTCCACGTGGAACAATCCTAAATCTAAAAATTTTCGGCGTTCTTTTGGACCTCCAAAAAACAACGAATAGCTTTCTGGGGTGATCACTTGTACTGGCATTAACTGGGCAAGTTCAGACACTCGACGACTAGACTTACCCTGTATTTTTAATTCTGTCTCACCACTTAAAGTCTTACTAATACCGATTGGAATTGATAAGTTATAAAGTGATTTACGACCATGAATGGTGAATTTTTCTTTATGGTGCGTAATGATACTTTTGTGTTTTGGGGTGCGGAAAGACTTGCCATGAGAAAGGTAATAAATAGCCTCAAGAAGGCTGGTTTTGCCACTGCCATTTTCACCATAAATTATGTTAATACCATTCACTGGCTCTACAGTGAGCGCCTCAATATTCCGAAAATTATTGAGGCTCAAATGACTTAAACTCATAGTGCCTTATAAGCGCATTGGCATAACAACGTACATGGCTTCTTCATCGCCAGCACCTTCTATCAATGCACTACTATTTGAATCAGCAAGCGTAAATAAAACGTCTTCTGTTTTTAATGTATTTAATACATCTAAAACATACGATACGTTAAAGCCAATTTCTAAGTCATCACCTTGATAGCTTACTTCAACCACTTCCTCAGCTTGCTCTTGCTCTGGGTTGTTGGCGGTAATTTTTAATAGTCCGTTCGATAAGTTTAACCGTACACCTCTAAACTTCTCGTTCGATAAAATAGATACCCGTTGAAACGCACTGCGTAACCATTCACGATTTGCGGTAATAACTTTATCACCACCACGTGGCAATACTCGGCGGTAATCAGGAAAACGCCCATCAACTAATTTACTCGTAAAAGTAAACTCTGTATCTAAAATACGAATATGATTTGCACCAAATTGAATTGTCACCAACTCATCATCAGCAACCATTAGACGCATAATTTCTTGTACGCCTTTACGCGGAATTATTAGCTGACGTTGAGTGTTTAACGATTGCGTTAATTGTTTTTGCGCAATTGCTAAACGGTGACCATCAGTAGCCACTGTTTTTATATCAGTATTATCTACTTCAAACGACATACCATTTAAGTAATAGCGTACGTCTTGATTGGCCATCGAAAAGTGGGTGCTTTCAAGTAACTTTCGCAGTTCTAAGCGCGTTAGTTGAAATTCAACTTCACCATCCCACTGCTCAAGATTAGGAAAGTCTTCCGCAGCGAGTGTAGTTAATGAAAAGCGGCTTTTTCCACTGGTCAGTAATAGTTGGTGATCTTGACTGCTCAACGTTAAATCTGAACCGTCTGGCAGACTTTTACAAATATCGAGTAATTTTTTAGCTGGCAAAGTCAATTTTGCATCAGCGGTATCATCGCCAACAAAAACCTTTGCGACAAGTTCAATTTCAAGGTCTGTGCCTGTCATTGAAAGTTCGCCATTTTCAACCTCTAACAAAACGTTAGATAAGATAGGCAAGGTATGCTTGCGCTCAATTGCGCCAGATACTTGCACCAAAGGTTTTAAAAATTGTTCTCTTGATATAGTTATTTGCATAATAAAGTCAGCCCTAAGATGACAATGTTCTTATTAGGTTTTGGTAATCTTCTTTCACTTCGTGGCTTTCATCACGTAGTGATTTAATCTTTCTGCACGCATGCAATACTGTAGTGTGGTCGCGGCCACCAAAGGCATCACCAATCTCAGGTAAGCTGTGATTGGTAAGTTCTTTAGACAATGCCATAGCAACTTGGCGAGGCCTTGCGATAGAGCGGCTGCGGCGCTTAGATAGCAGGTCTGAGACGCGAATACGATAATATTCAGCAACCGTACGTTGAATATTGTCTATCGTGACCAGTTTGTCCTGCAAAGCGAGTAAGTCACGTAATGCTTCTTTTACAAAGTCGATCGAAATTGGTCGACCAGTAAAGTTTGCATTAGCAATCACACGATTAAGCGCGCCCTCTAACTCACGCACATTTGAACGTAATTTTTTAGCGATAAAAAAGGCCACTTCGTGAGGTAAATTAATTTTACTCTGCTGGGCTTTTTTCATCAAAATAGCCACTCGCGTTTCAAGCTCTGGCGGCTCAATCGCGATGGTTAAACCCCAACCAAAACGTGATTTAAGGCGATCTTCAACCCCTTCAATCTCTTTTGGATAACGATCTGAGGTTAAAATAATTTGTTGGTTACCTTCAAGTAATGCATTGAAAGTATGAAAGAATTCTTCTTGAGAGCGTTCTTTGTTAGCAAAAAACTGAATATCATCGATCATTAAAGCATCAACACTGCGGTAATAACGCTTAAATTCTTCAATAGCATTATTTTGCAGGGCTTTAACCATATCTTGCACAAAGCGTTCTGAGTGCATATAAACAATTTTTGCATCTGGCTTATTTGCCATAATACCATTGCCAACCGCATGTAATAAATGCGTTTTACCTAAACCCGTTCCACCATATATAAATACCGGGTTAAAGGCAGCACCAGGATTATCCGCAACTTGCGTCGCAGCAGCTTTTGCTAACTGGTTAGATTTACCTTCAACAAAACTATCAAAGGTGTAGTTTTCTTTAATGTTTGATTTGTAACCAGACTTAGGAGCAGGCTCAACCACAGCTTTAGCTGCTTTTGGTTGCTGCTTTGCTGCCGGCTGATTCATCGGGGTCGCAGAGCCAGTTGTTGCAGGCGCGATCACTTGCGCATTGTGGATTGGCTTGCTACCTACATCAAAGCGTAACTCTGGCGCTTCATCCTTACAAATCTCAACAAGTAATTCATTAATTCGGTTTAAGTACTTTTCTCTTACCCAATCAAGCACAAAGCGATTAGGTGCATAAATCGTCAGGGTATCTTCGGTACTTTCTGCTTGTAGTGGTCTTACCCACATACTGAACTGCTGCGAAGGCAGTTCATCTTGCAATACATATAAACAACTTTGCCAAACCGACAGATACACAGTTAAACTCCCAAAGACTTAGTATTTATTCCCGGTCATCTTTAGTGGCCGGAAATCATACATTTATTACTATTATTTAGGCAATTTGTTAACCCAAGACCGAGTATTATGAATGCACTTTATCCACAAGTACAAGATTGATTTTTTTGAAAAATATGATCTGGCTAAAAAAAACAAGCAAGACATTGATTTTTAATAGCAATTATTTTTAACTTCAAAGTATGATCATAGCAAAAAAGGGCTTGGATCGCGATCAAATTATGTGATCTATTTTACTTACCCCAAGCTTTTATGCACTTTTTATACAGAGCCTGTGGAAAACTTCTTTAATATAAGGATCCTAGCAGATCCTGCCAACAGATCTATTATCACCCCTCTATTATAAATGCGATTATGGTTGACTTTAAGGCACTTCATCGATAATATCTCGCGCTCGCAATGGCACCTGTGCCAGGATCGCGACCTGCATAGGATGTTTTAACCTTTAACCGATCGGATGGAATTGTTATGAAAAGAACTTTTCAACCTAGCGTTTTAAAACGCAAACGTGCACACGGTTTCCGTGCTCGCATGGCAACTGTAAATGGCCGTAAAGTATTAGCTCGTCGCCGCGCTAAAGGCCGCAAAGTTCTTTCTGCTTAATATATAAGTGGAAGACTTTAACTTTGGCAGGGAGTTACGTCTGTTAACTCCCTCGCATTACTCTCGCATCTTTAATGAACCCGCTCGGGCCGCAACTCCTTTTTTTACCTTATTAGCAAAACCCAATGACCAAGCAAAACCTCGCTTAGGACTCACTGTCGCTAAAAAACGGGTTAAAAAAGCTTGCCAACGAAACCGTATTAAACGTCTTGCTCGCGAAAGTTTTCGTTTAAACCAACACACTATTGATAATGTCGATATTGTGCTGATGGTTAAAAGTGGTATTGATGAACAGTCAAATGAAGAGCTAACTAAACAACTCACTAAATTATGGCGCAAGATTAACGAACGCTGTAAACCTGGTGCACCAAAACCACCGCCGTTTAAAAAACGCCCCAACAAATCGGCTAAATCCAATAAACAGAGCCAATAGCAATAGAATTACATGGTTAATTAAGGTATCTTTAGCTCACCTTTTAATCATGCATTTAAAATTCCATTTTGGGCGTTTAAATTCATGGTATCCATTCACTAAATATTACGCAGAGGCTTGAACATCATGAGGTTACTAAAACCACTTGTTGCTTTTCCTAAGCGCTGTTTAGTGTTATTAATTCGTGGTTATCAAAAGTGGATTAGTCCGCTGTTAGGTCCGCATTGTCGCTTTAATCCAACCTGCTCTAGTTATGCTATTCAAGCAATTAATTTGCATGGATCTGTAAAAGGGAGTTGGTTAGCGGTTAAACGCATATTAAAATGTCATCCTTTACATTCAGGTGGGGATGATCCCGTACCTGAAAAATTAACCCATATTAACCACCAACACGAGAAATAAGAGCTGTTATGGAATCGCAACGCACGTTTTTATTCATCGGCCTGATGCTTGTATCGTTTTTATTGTTCCAAGAGTGGAATAAAGACTACAACGCACCAAAAGTCGATCCTAGTGCCAACACACAAACACTACAAACTAATTCCCCTGACTCCGATGATTATGTTCCATCATCAACCGATGGTGAATTACCTACTGCAGCAACAACCGCGAAACGTTCAGTTATTGAAATTACGACTGACGTATTCAAAGTTAAAATTGACACCCGTGGTGGTGATATTGTTGAAGCTGACTTACTGCAATACGAAGAAACAAAAGGCAGCGAAACGCCTTATATGTTACTTGGTGAGTTTGATGGTAAACAATATTTCTCTCAAAGTGGTTTAATAGGCTTAAATGGCCCAGATGCATCTGCAGAAGGTCGCCCGGTTTATCACTCTGAGCAAAAAACATTTGCTTTAACAGGTGACGAACTTCGCGTACCACTTACATTTACTGATAGCAAAGGTGTTAGTTTTACTAAAACGTATGTATTCAAAAAAGGTCAATACGATGTTGCTTTAGAATACTCAGTAAATAACACCACCGCAGAGCCAATTCAAGTACAGCTGTATACGCAAGTAAAACGCACAGTACAAGATAAAGGCAGCTTAGTTGACCAAAACTACTTAGGTGCTGCCTATGGTTCTGCTGAGGAAAAGTACGAGAAATATAGCTTTTCTGATATGGCCGACAAAAACCTTAGCATTAATACGCAAGGTGGTTATATTGCTTTTATTCAGCACTACTTTGTAAGTGCGTGGGTTCCTTCGCAAGAACAGCAAAATACCCTTTACAGCTTAATTGCTAAAGGCAACGCAGCAATTATTGGTGCTAAAGGTGAGCCGATAAATGTACAAGCGAACCAACAAGCAACTCTTGGTGCAACTTACTATATGGGCCCTAAAGAGTCGGATATACTTGAAGCTATTCATCCGAACTTAGATTTAACTGTCGATTACGGTTGGTTATGGTTTATCTCACAGCCGTTATTTATACTATTAAAATGGCTACATAGCATACTAGGTAACTGGGGTGTGGCAATTATCGCCATTACTGTGATTGTTAAATCAGCAATGTACCCACTTACCAAAGCGCAATATACGTCAATGGCGAAGATGCGTGCCCTACAGCCTAAAATGGCTGCATTAAAAGAAAAGTTTGGTGATGACCGTCAAAAATTCGGCCAAGCAACCATGGAAATGTACCGCAAAGAGAAAGTAAACCCTATGGGTGGCTGTTTCCCTATTTTGCTGCAAATGCCAATTTTCTTAGCGCTATTTTATGTATTCTTAGAATCAACAGAACTGCGTCATGCTGAATTTATTTTTTGGTTAACTGACTTATCTGCGAAAGACCCATACTACGTACTACCAATCTTATTTGGTGCCAGTATGTTTATTACTCAGAAGCTACAACCAATGACGGTAACTGATCCGATGCAACAAAAGATGATGACCTTTATGCCGGTTATCTTCTCAGTGTTCTTCCTTTGGTTCCCATCTGGTCTAGTACTTTACTGGTTAGTATCAAACCTTATCTCTATCGCACAGATGCTGATCATCTATCGCGGTATGGAAAAGCAAGGAATAAAAGTCAGGGGCTAATTTGCTCAGTTACTTAAATTAAGGCGACCATTGGTCGCCTTTTTTATTGCCCGCTATTCGCCAGTCATAACTGCATAGGTTACAATACGCCCATACCATTACTCTTTAAGTTGGCAAACTATTAGCATGATCAATCAAGACACAATTGCAGCACAAGCAACCGCACCTGGTCGTGGTGGCGTTGGTATTATTCGCGTTTCTGGCAGTTTAGTAAAAACCGTCGCCGAACAGATTATTGGTCGTTGCCCTAAGGTGCGTTACGCCGATTACGTGCCATTTAACAGTCTTGCTGGCGAGCAACTTGATCAAGGTATTGCTATTTATTTTGCCGGGCCAAACTCTTTCACTGGCGAAGATGTACTTGAACTACAAGGCCATGGCGGTCCTGTAGTACTGGATATGCTACTTAAAGAAATTAGCCAAATTGAAGGTGTACGATTAGCAAAGCCAGGCGAGTTTTCTGAGCGCGCCTTTATGAACGACAAAATGGACTTAACCCAAGCAGAAGCAATTGCTGACTTAATTAATGCCACTTCAGAACAAGCAGCCAAAAGCGCCTTACAATCACTCCAGGGCGAGTTCTCTAAGCACATTGATACCTTAGTTGAAAAAGTCATTCACTTGCGTATGTACGTTGAAGCGGCCATTGATTTTCCCGATGAGGAAATAGACTTTTTATCTGACGGTAAAGTCTCTGGTGATCTAAATGCCATTATCACCCAGCTAAGCAATGTGACCAATCAAGCAAAACAAGGCAGCATTATGCGTGAAGGTATGCGCGTGGTGATTGCTGGGCGCCCTAACGCAGGCAAATCTAGTTTACTAAATGCACTTGCAGGGCGTGAAGCCGCTATTGTTACTGAAATTGCCGGCACCACCCGTGACGTACTACGAGAACACATTCACATTGATGGCATGCCGCTACATATAATAGATACTGCAGGCCTGCGCGAAAGCCCAGACCGCGTTGAGCAAATAGGCATTGAACGCGCATGGGATGAAATAAAACAAGCCGACCGCGTGTTGTTTATGCTTGATGGCACTGATACCAAAGACACTGACCCACATGCTATTTGGCCAGAGTTTATGGCCAAACTACCTGCCGGTATGGGCGTAACCGTGATCCGAAATAAAGCCGATTTATCGGGTGACGAAGTCGGTATGAGCGAAAACCAGCAATATCCAGTGATCAGCTTAAGTGCTAAAAATGCTGATGGTATAGAGTTAGTTCGTACTCACTTAAAGGCATGTATAGGTTTTCAGGGAGCTACCGAAGGCGGCTTTATGGCCCGTCGTCGTCACTTGGATGCACTCGATAGCGCAGCTCATCATTTACAAACTGGCAAAGACCAATTAGAGATGCATATTGCCGGTGAGATCCTAGCTGAAGAACTACGTTTAACACAAAACTACTTAAACGAGATCACCGGTGAATTTACCTCTGACGATCTACTTGGCAAAATTTTCAGCTCGTTTTGTATCGGTAAATAACAAGGTAAACCAAAGGAAACAAACATCCAACTTAAGTTAAAAAACCTAATTTATTCATATATTTAATAATTTTTTTATCTTTCAATAGTTTCCTTTAGTTACATAATATGGGCCTCGAATGGCCCACTGACCTCTTTGTTGTGGGCCACTATTGGTCCACCAAAGAGGAAGTTATCATAAATCGTAAGCGAAAAGAGGATATGACCCCCCTACCAAGTCTATTTCAATAAAGGATATTAGATTGGAAAACGGGGAAAATATAATAAAAACAGATAAATATAAATTTATTTACCTTCCCTCTTTCCTGCATTATTTGAAATGCCAGTTGTATACAGGAGGTGTGAAAGCGTCGAGTGCTTGCCACTCAGAGCGCCGCATACCTCTTGGATAACCTTCACTACGCAGTGAAAAGCCAGTCAAGCTAGAAATCGCCCGCAGGGTTGCGAAGCAAGGGGGCCCCGCTTGCGGGGTTCCGATTTATGGCTTTAAAGGATTTGAAAGGAGTGGTTTAGAAGCTAGTATATAGTAATGATGATTATTCACCGTCCCTAGCTTTGAAAACTTTGTCCATAATTATTATTGTTATGATACAAAGTTGAATCACATTATTAGTTACGGACATCATCATAACTTTGAATGCCAACCCTTGGCCTTGTGAGGTAAATACAAACAAACTAAAACCAAACGTTATAAAAAGGCATATAAAAGCCACTTTGAATAACGTAAAAAATACTACCGAATTCCCATCTGCAACCCATCTTTTAAAAAAGCGATACTTTTGTAAGGAAAATAGAAATGCAGCTATGGCAGCCAGAAAACCAAGCATAGTAAAGCTAAAACCGGCCACTATTGTTGATAAAGTACGTACTTCAGTAAAACCAATAGACCAGTTGAAATAGCTCTTGATTGCAAGGTATGCAAAACCAGCTACTACTCCAATAATAGGAGTAAGCCATATGAGTCTCTTTAACCTTTTAGCCTCTGTTTGAGTCATTTCGTATAATCAGCTCTACACATGATATTAATCGGAACCAGTGTTTAACTGGTGAACATTATCAACGCCTTTACTTTTAACTGTAAATTGCATTGAGTTCGTGTATTTTTGTAATAAAGAATCAGCCTGCTTTTTTAAGCCATTATTGGCAATATATAATTTATATAAGCCATCTATTTGTAGATTGCTATCGAACTTAGCCGCTATTTGATCTGGTAGAAGTACTTTTGTTGCTTTTGGGTTCAAACTATCTGTAAGGTTATTTTCATTATCTAACCAGTAATCAGTTAGTTGTCCTTTTAGCTCATCATGTTTAGCCTTAGCACCAATACGAGTAACTCCTTGTTCATTTTTTGCATTTTTTCCAGGAACAAGTCGATTTAGCATTTTAGCAAACATTTGCTTCAAATTCGTGCCCGAAGGCTCAATTGTTATACGAAAGTTCCCTATTGAACTTTCAGTGCTACCCGTCAATTCTTGAGTTATTAATTTTCCTAGACCTCTATCTGCTGCGACATCTATATAGACACTGTTGACCATTTCCATCTGGAGCAAGTCCTTTTTCTCACTATTTGATGTAAGAGCTTCAATGGATAGTTCATAGTTGTCTAAACCAACTTTTTTGAAAAGCTCGTTAATGTAACCAGCAAAGTCATCAAACCGGGGGCAGCTAGTGCTTCCAGCACAAGCTAATATACAATCATCATCACTCAAATACACGTATGATGCATACGCAACTTTCTCATTTTCCGAAAGTCTGTCCGTTAACTCCCCGACTTTCAAACTCTGCTCGTTTATTCGTTTTATGAGCTCATTATCACTAGTACGAACAAAATAGTATAGGTTCTGGTGACCTGTGACTGGAGTAATATATAGCTTATCATCACCTCTTTTGAAGCTACCTTTTAGCGCCATATCCTTTGAACTCACGAAAGCATCAATGATCGATTTAATATTGAATAAAAACTTTTCTTGAGTTTCAAACTTACGCAAGTAATAACCAAAATAGCGTAGCTTCATTTATTGTTCCCTAAAAAAATTATACACGTGTCTTTTCTAACATTAGAATTACATAGGTATATATAATAAATCAAATATTGTTATCAGCCATTTCCTTAATCTTTTTTAGCGTAACTTCACACTTTGTTTATAAGGAGTCGCCCGTCGAAGCCACTGCTCATGATGCCTCGACACCCAATCCGCCTTGAAAAATTACAGGGCCAGAAGAGGGATGGAGATTTGAGCGTGTCAAAAAGGTGTTGCAATCTCTGATCACTGTGATAATTTTAAATATGAACTAGCTTGAAATGAGCATCAAGAAAAAAGGCGTATTAAATGCCCGTAACACGTTCCTGAGGAGCTGCATTCGCAGCATTATGGGTCACACGACCACCCCCTATAAATAACAGTAGTTCGCGCTGTATTTCAACATAACTCACACTAAAATTTACGTTCAGTGCCGAATTTGGCCAGCGTAGTCACAGTAATCTTTTTATAGTCATAATGAAATTCACTTTTGAGATCATTATGAATAAATACCAAACCTTTCATCAATTACATAAACAAGATCAATTATTTTTATTACCAAATGCGTGGGATCCATTAAGCGCTCGTATATTAGCTGATGCTGGTTTTGCTGCTATCGCCACAACAAGTTGGGGGATGGCCCAATCTCGAGGTCAAGAAGATGGCGAACAATGCTCATTTGAGGAGTTTATAAGTCAGCTAAAACCAATAATCGATGCTGTTAATATTGCTGTTTCTGTGGATATTGAATCAGGTTACAGTAATGACGTAAACACTATTTGTCAGCATGTTTTGGCCGTAGCCAAATTAGGTGCTGTCGGTATTAATATTGAGGATTCAGATAAAAAAACAGCTCAGTTACGCTCCCTAGAACACCAAGTAGAGATCCTTAAAGCGATTAAAAATACACTTAAAAAGTATGGTTTTTCACAGCTATTTATCAATGCTAGAACTGATTGCTACAGCCAAAATATGGCTTCTCTTGAACATGTAATAACTCGATCTTTGGCTTATCAAGACGCTGGCGTTGATGGTATTTTTATCCCTGGATTATCCGATTTAACAGCAATAAAGCAAATAACAACGACACTTAAGGTGCCACTTAACGTGATGGCACAGCCATTAAAAAGTGATTTCCTTTGCGATAATAGTAGTAATAGCAGCTCATTATTTGCACATGGCGTGCAAAGATATACGCTTGGTAATGCACTATTTGATGCCACAAAAGCCTATATTTTTACCGCTAGCAGTACTTTTAATAGCACAAAAAGTAGCGATCATTTATTCTAATCGGAGTTTTAAAAGCTATTTATACAAAATTAAAATCATAATTAGTGATAAAAATAGCAACTAATTTAGAAATTGATCAGCACAAGCTCAAATTGTTATCCACAATTTGGGCTTTTTTGATCATTTTTAACTGAGAGGCATATAAAAAGTACTCAATTTATTAGCTCAAACAGTATAAATCGAGCAATAAACCCACTAAATCAACTTTAATTGCCATTAATTACTTATTTAGCACCCTACTTGAAATATTTTTTGGCATTTCATAAATTAATTTATAGCCAAAACGATCGTTATCAACAGGCGATCTATCCACATTCTGATCACTCGTTTTAAAACTCTTAATGAAACGAAAATTCACCACTCATAAAACATAAAATCAATAGCTTAGTAAAATAAAAATAAGATCTTATGTTTTTACTACCCAGCTTTCCCACTTTTTATCAACAGCTTGATCAGAAGATTACATATTGGAATACTTTATTTTATTTATATATATCAAATGATTACGAATTAAAAATAAAAACCATCAAAAATTGTACCTTAAATACTTATACAAACTTCCATTCAAGGCTTTACTGCTGAGTAAACTCAGTTATCATAAGCCTATAACTAAGCAGTTGTGTGATCAAATAGAATTATGAACTCCGTTAATATCATTATAGGCAGCCAAATGGGATCTGCTGAGTATGTAGGTGAGCAACTAGCAGAGCAGTTAGTTACTCAAGGGATCACTACAGAAGTTCATGATCAACCTAACTTTTCACAGATAAACCAAGAAAATACTATCTGGTTATTGTGTACTTCTACTTATGGTGCTGGTGATTATCCTGAGAACCTTTTATCCTTTGTTGAAGATATTAATCAAGTTAATGATTTAAAAGGATTAAAGTTTAGTGTTATTGGTTTAGGTGACACCAGTTATGATACCTATAACCTCGCTGGCCGTAATCTAGAACAACTTTTAGTAAGTAAAGGCGCGCACTGTATAGCAGAGCGCTTAGAGTTGAATATTCTTGATGAAGAACTACCAGAAGACACCGCATTAGCTTGGTTACCAAGCTGGATCGAGCAAATAAACCGTATTTAATTAAGATCACAGTTTAGATCCAAATTTAAAGTTACCCACAATTTACTGAGTATTTAGATCAGATTGTGGATAAGCTATGATCTAACTGCGTTTTTAGACTATGTTATCCATTGGATAAGATCTGATCCAATACCCCCTGTGCATAAAGAGCCTTTTTGATCAGAGCTTATAATCAGTTAGATCCGATCATATTAACACCTTTAGATCCGATCTAACTTTATGTTTTAATAAGTAAACTAAACCTTATCAACAGAAATCATGCTCAGTAGTAGTAACAGTAATAAAAGATCTCTTTAAAAGATCCTTTATATTATTAGAGATCATTTACTTAGATCTTGGCCACAGTTTAATCATTTATCTTCTGTAAATTTATAGGTAGAATACGCTCCCCCTTGAAAGTTTGCTGGTTGATTAAGTAGGATCCCGAAATGATTTTTCACGAAAATTTTGATGTTATTGTTGTTGGTGGTGGACATGCAGGTACAGAAGCTGCGTTAGCTGCTGCACGTATGGGTATGAATACCCTACTGCTGACTCACAATATGGATACCCTTGGTCAGATGTCATGTAACCCAGCAATTGGTGGTATTGGCAAAGGTCATTTGGTTAAAGAAATTGATGCACTAGGTGGTGCAATGGCCCAAGCAATTGATAAAGGCGGTATTCAATTCCGTACTTTAAATTCTTCAAAGGGACCTGCAGTAAGAGCTACTCGTGCACAAGCAGATCGCGCTTTATATAAAGCTGCTATTCAAGATATTTTACAACACCAAGATAACCTGAAGATCTTTCAGCAATCATGTGATGATCTGATTGTTGAAAATAATAAAGTAACAGGTGTTGTTACTCAAATGGGACTGCGTTTTAGCGCACCTTCTGTGGTATTAACCGTAGGCACTTTCCTTGGTGGCCAAATTCACATTGGCTTAGAAAACTTCAAAGGTGGTCGCGCTGGTGATCCACCTTCAATTGCATTAGCAAATCGTTTACGTGAATTACCATTTCGTGTTGATCGCTTAAAAACTGGAACGCCACCACGTATTGATGCCCGTACAGTTGATTTTAGTAAAATGGAACAACAACCTGGTGATGCTATAACACCGGTGTTTTCATTTATGGGTAAGCAGTTAGATCATCCACAACAAATTTCTTGCTTCATCACATACACCAATGAAAAAACTCATGATGTGATCCGCAATAATTTACATCGTTCACCTATGTACTCAGGTGTTATTGAAGGGATTGGTCCACGTTACTGTCCTTCTATTGAAGATAAAATTGTTCGCTTTGCAGATAAAGACAAACATCAAATTTTTGTTGAGCCTGAAGGCCTAACATCTTATGAACTTTATCCAAATGGTATTTCAACTAGTTTGCCATTTGATGTGCAATTAGAGATTGTGCAATCAATCACTGGCTTTGAAAATGCACATATTTGCCGTCCAGGCTATGCTATCGAGTACGACTTTTTTGATCCACGCGATTTAAAGAAATCATTAGAGACCAAATTTATTGATGGTTTGTTCTTTGCTGGACAAATCAATGGCACTACAGGCTATGAAGAAGCCGGTGCACAAGGCTTAATTGCCGGTATGAATGCAGCATTGCAAGTGCAAGGTAAAGAGCCTTGGACACCACGCCGTGATGAAGCTTATGTCGGTGTATTAATCGACGATTTAACTACACTAGGTACCAAAGAACCGTACCGTATGTTTACTAGTCGTGCTGAATACCGTTTGTTACTACGTGAAGACAACGCTGATATTCGTTTAACAGCAAAAGGTCGTGAACTTGGTTTAGTTAACGATGAACGCTGGCAAGCATTTAATGAAAAAATGGATATCATTGCAAAAGAATCTCAACGGATCAAAGAAACTTGGATCCATAAAGATCACGCTGTAATTGATCAAGTTAATGGCTTACTTAAAACACCATTAACCCGAGAAGCAAGTTTAGAAGAATTATTACGTCGCCCTGAGATCCGTTATAACGATCTAATGGCGATCGAAGGATTAGGATCTGAGTTTGATCATGCAACAGCGTTAGAGCAAGTTGAGATCCACACTAAGTACGCAGGTTATATTGCTCGTCAGCAAGAAGAGATCAATAAGCAACTTCGTCATGAGTTAACTATTTTGCCTAAAGATTATGATTACTCGATCGTATCGGGTCTATCAAATGAAGTGGTTGCTAAATTAACTGAGGCGCGTCCTGATACAATCGGTCAAGCATCACGTATTTCAGGTATCACGCCTGCTGCTATTTCGCTATTATTAGTTTATCTGAAGAAGCAAGGCTTACTACGTAAAATTGCGTAGTCATTAAGGAATACTGTGTTACAGCAACAATTAACTACTTTGTTAGCGCAAACTGATATTGCGCTAACTGAAAAACAACAGCAACAATTGGTTCAATATGTTGAGTTACTCAACAAATGGAACAAAGCTTATAATTTAACCTCAGTGCGTTTACCTGAGGATATGATGATTAAGCATATTATGGATAGCTTAGTTGTTGCACCTCACCTACCCGGTCATCATTATATTGATGTTGGTACGGGTCCTGGCCTTCCGGGTATCGTATTAGCTATTGCATTACCTAATACACAATTTATTTTATTAGATAGTTTAGGTAAACGCGTGCGTTTTTTAATGCAGGTAAAACATGAGCTAGGTCTGAAAAATGTAACCCCAGTGCAGTCTAGAGTTGAAGATTATCAACCAAGTGTTAAATTAGATGGTGTATTGAGTCGTGCTTTTGCATCTTTACAAGATATGGTTGACTGGTGTTCGCACTTGATTGATCATTCAGGTAAGTTTATTGCCTTAAAAGGCGTATTTCCAAGTGAAGAGCTAGAATCTTTACCAGCAGGTGTTAAGTTCGAGCAAAAAATCACCTTGGAAGTACCAAAATTAGATGCGCAAAGACATTTAATTATTCTTTCTAAAGACTAGGGATCAGAGATACTGTGGCAAAAGTCATCGCAATAGCAAACCAAAAAGGTGGTGTGGGTAAAACCACCACAGCAGTTAATCTCGCGGCATCAATGGCTGCAACTAAACGTAAAGTGTTGCTTATTGATCTCGATCCGCAAGGCAATGCAACCATGGGTAGCGGCGTAGACAAATACGGCGATGTGGCAACAATTTATGATTTATTAATCGAAGATAAACCAATTGAAGAAGTTGTTACTAAAGAAACCTCTGGTGAATATCATTTAATTGCTGCCAATGGTGATGTTACCGCCGCCGAAGTTAAACTGATGGAGCTTTATGCTCGAGAAGTACGACTACGCAATGCCCTTGAAAAAATATCTGATCAATATGAATTTATTTTTATCGACTGCCCACCATCACTGAACATGCTTACGGTGAATGCAATGGCGGCCGCGGATTCAATTTTAGTGCCTATGCAATGTGAATATTATGCGCTTGAAGGCTTAACCGCATTAATGGACACAATTACGCAATTAGCCAAGTTAGTTAATCCAAAACTACAGATTGAAGGGATTTTACGTACTATGTACGATCCGCGTAATCGTTTGGCCAATGATGTATCTGAGCAGCTTAAACAACATTTTGGCGATAAAGTATACCGCACCGTGATCCCACGTAATGTACGTTTAGCTGAAGCGCCGAGTTTTGGTGCACCCGCAATGTATTATGACCGGGCATCAAGTGGCGCTAAAGCGTATTTAGCACTTGCCGGTGAAATGTTACGCAGAAAAGAAAAAATATCCCCAATCGTCGCCTAACTTGAGGTAAAAAGAACATGTCTGCTAAAAAACGCGGTTTAGGCCGAGGACTCGATGCTTTATTAAGCTCGTCAAAACCAGCACCGAGTGCCCGCACTGAACAACCCAACGTGAGTGAGCAGGATGTAATTATTCAGCCAACCAGTAGTGAACTGCAAAAGCTACCGATTGAGTTCTTACACTCAGGTAAATATCAGCCACGTAAAGACATGTCCGAAGAAGCGCTTGAAGAGCTAGCAAGCTCAATTCGATCGCAAGGGATTATTCAGCCAATTGTAGTTCGTCCAGTAGCAGAAAACAGTTATGAGATAATTGCTGGTGAACGTCGCTGGCGTGCTGCACAAATAGCTAAGCTAGACGTAGTACCATGTATCATTAAAGATGTGCCTGATGAAGCTGCGGTGGCCATCGCATTGATTGAAAATATTCAACGCGAAGATCTAAATGCCATGGAAGAAGCGGTTGCATTGCACCGTTTGTTAACTGAGTTTGAATTAACTCACCAACAAGTGGCAGATGCCGTAGGCAAATCACGCACGACGGTAACTAATTTATTACGACTAAATAACCTTAATGATGATGTTAAAATATTGTTGGAACATGGCGATATTGAAATGGGTCATGCGCGTTGTTTATTAGCCCTTGAAGGTGAAGCACAATCTGATGCTGCTCGACTGGCTGTAGCAAAGGCTTTAACTGTACGCGAAACAGAAAAATTAGTTCGTTCAATTATTGAACCCGCCCCTAAAAAAGAAACTTTCGAAAAAGATCCAGATGTCAAACAGTTAGAACAACAATTAGCCGAAAACTTGGGTGCTAAAGTTGAAATTAACTACAACAAAAAAGGCAAAGGAAACTTAGTTATTTCGTATACTAACTTAGAAGAGTTAGATGGAATTTTAAGCCGTATAAATGCAGAGAATTCCGAGCATTAATAAATATCATGTCCAAAAAGAGACATTCGTCGCAAATTTGCACCACAATACACCGACTCAAGTTGCAAAACTGGTAGGAATCAGTATAATTTCGCCAGTTTTCATGCCCTGACAATTAGATTGCCACTAAGGTTAACTAAACGTGACAAATAAGTTAGCGAGGCCATATCGGCTTGCCGCATTAAAATTAATATGTCTTCAGGGTGTTGTAGCATTAGTTGCTGCTGTAATCATTTTTGTTGGTTGGGGAGTAGATGCCGGCCTTTCAGCTATCGCTGGAGGCACTGTAGCGGTGCTCCCTAATTTTGTATTTGTTATCTATGCATTCCGTTATATGGGTGCTAGTAAAGCAAAACAAGTGTTTGCCTCGTTTAAACGCGGCAACGGATTAAAATTTTTGCTAACAATCTTTTTGTTTGCGCTGATATTTAAACTGTATCCGGTAATCTTTTTGCCATTTTTTTGTAGTTTTATATTAGTGATGTTCGTTGGATTGTTCGCGCCAGTTTTTTTTAATCATTAACTTTTGGGATATAACATGGCTGCAGGTGAAGAGCTAACTCTAACGGGTTACATCAAGCACCACCTAACCAACGGTCAGGTGCGTCTATCCGACGACCCTAACAATTGGTGGATGGTACTTAATGTCGATACCCTCGCATGGTCTATCGGTTTAGGATTGATCTTTCTATGGATCTTCAAGCGCGCTGCGAATAAAGCAACGCTTGGTGTTCCTGGTAAATTTCAGTGCTTTATCGAGATGGTCGTAGAATTCGTTGACTCTAACGTGAAAGATACCTTTCACGGTAAAAGTAAACTAATTGCCCCTCTTGCTCTGACAATTTTTGTCTGGGTATTCTTGATGAACTTAATGGATTTAATACCTGTTGACTTCCTACCAACTGCTGCGGCATTGATTAGTGGTGAGTCTTGGGATGTTATTTCAAGCGGTCAATCGCATACTTATATGAAAGTGGTACCTACAACCGATCTTAACTTAACGTTAGCAATGGGTTTAGGTGTATTCGCACTTATCATCTTTTATTCGATTCGCGTTAAAGGCGTTATGGGTTTTGTTAAAGAACTTACATTACAACCGTTTAACGTTAAGAACCCAGTGGTTCAAGCACTATTTATTCCAGTAAACTTGTTACTAGAGCTAGTAACCTTGTTTGCTAAGCCAATCTCATTGGCACTACGTTTATTTGGTAACTTATACGCAGGTGAATTGATCTTCATTCTGATTGCAGCGATTGGCTTATTCCAATTACCACTGCACTTCGTATGGGCTGTGTTCCACATTCTCGTAATCGTATTGCAAGCATTCATCTTCATGATGCTAACAATTGTATACCTGAGCATGGCGTCAACTGATCATTAATCAGACGTCAGTTCAATAAAGATTTTTTTACTTAAACTTTAAACTTTGAAAATTAATCGGAGAAAACAATGGAAATCGTACTAGGTCTTAAATATATCGCTGTAGCGTTACTTATCGGTTTTGGTGCTTTAGGTACTGCTATCGGTTTTGGTAACTTAGGTGGTAAATTCCTTGAGTCTGCTGCTCGTCAACCTGAGCTTGCACCACAACTACAAGTTAAAATGTTCATCGTAGCGGGTCTTATCGATGCTATCGCGATGATCGGTGTAGGTATTGGTCTATACATGTTGTTCGCACTTTAATATTGAAAAAATACTTTATCCGCGATCAACTATTGACTAAGGAGGAGTGGTTGTGAGTTTAAACCTTACTCTACTCGGCGAATTAATAGCATTTATCGTTTTTGTTTGGTTCTGCATGAAGTTTGTGTGGCCACCACTTAACGGTGCTATTGAAGCTCGCCAGAAAAAAATTGAAGATGGTTTAGCGGCCTCTGATAAAGCTGAAAAAGATCTTGAACTTGCTCGTAAAAAAGCAACTGCAGAACTTAAAGAAGCTAAATCACAAGCTGCTGAAATCATCGAGCAAGCTAAGAAGCGTGCAACGCAAATCGTAGACGAAGAGACATCTCGTGGTCACGACGAGCGCGAAAACATCATTGCTCAAGGTCATTCTGAAATTGAAGCCGAGCGTAACCGTGTTAAAGAAGAACTGCGTAAGCAAGTTGCTACTTTAGCGGTTATCGGCGCACAGAAGATTCTAGAGCGCGAAATCAATGAAGCCGCGCACAGCGACATTGTTGAAAAACTTGTAGCTGAGCTTTAATAGGAGGGTCTGAGCATGTCTGAATTGACTACAATCGCTCGCCCATACGCTAAAGCGGCCTTTGAATTTGCCGTTGAAAAAGGCGTAGTTGAGAGTTGGAATGATATGTTGTTTTTTGCTTCAGAAGTGGCGAAAAATGAACAAGTCGCTCAATTCCTAACTGGAAGCGCCTCTGCTGATAAGCAATCAGAAATTGTTATTTCTGTTTGTGCAGAGCAACTCAACGAATACGGTCAAAACCTTGTAAAGGTTATGGCTGAAAATGGACGTTTGACCGCCCTACCTGCTGTTGCACAATTGTTCTCTGCTTTTAAAGCAGATTACGATAAAGAGATTGATGTTGACATCACCTCTGCAACAACCCTTGCTGCAACGCAGCAAGAAACACTGGTAGCGGCACTTGAAAAACGTTTCGCACGCAAAGTTAAGCTGAATTGTAGTGTTGACGAATCACTTGTTGGTGGCCTTATGATTAAGGCTGGAGACACAGTAATCGACGGCACTGTTCGCGGTAAATTAAACCGTTTAGCCACTACACTACAATCGTAATTGGGAAGAAGAGCATGCAACTTAATTCCACTGAAATTTCTGATCTGATCAAACAACGTATTGAGAAGTTCGAAGTTGTAAGTGAAGCTCGTAACGAAGGTACAATTGTATCTGTTACTGACGGTATCATTCGCATCCACGGTCTTGCTGACTGTATGCAAGGTGAAATGATTGAGCTTCCAGGCAACCGTTATGCTATCGCACTAAACCTTGAGCGTGACTCAATTGGTGCAGTAGTAATGGGTCCATACGCTGACCTTACAGAAGGCGTAAAAGTATACACAACTGGTCGTATCTTAGAAGTTCCTGTTGGTGCTGGTTTACTTGGTCGTGTTGTAAACACACTAGGTGCACCTATCGACGGTAAAGGCGCTTTAGATAACGACGGTTTTGAACCTGTAGAAAAAATTGCACCGGGTGTAATCGAACGTAAATCAGTAGATGAGCCAGTACAAACTGGTTATAAATCTATCGATGCGATGATCCCAGTGGGTCGTGGTCAACGTGAACTTGTGATCGGTGACCGCCAAACAGGTAAAACTGCACTAGCAATCGATGCAATCATCAATCAAAAAGACACAGGCGTTAAGTGTGTGTACGTAGCGATTGGTCAAAAAGCATCTACTATTGCTAACGTAGTACGTAAATTAGAAGAGCACGGTGCATTAGCAAATACTATCGTAGTTGTTGCATCTGCTTCTGAGTCTGCGGCACTTCAGTACTTAGCACCGTTCGCGGGCTGTACTATGGGTGAATACTTCCGTGACCGTGGTGAAAACGCATTAATCGTATATGATGATTTATCTAAGCAAGCAGTTGCTTACCGTCAAATCTCATTGCTACTTAAGCGTCCACCAGGTCGTGAAGCATACCCAGGTGACGTATTCTATCTTCACTCTCGTCTTCTTGAGCGTGCATCGCGTGTAAACGCTGAGTACGTTGAAAAGTTCACCAATGGTGAAGTGAAAGGTAAAACAGGTTCATTGACGGCATTGCCAATCATTGAAACTCAAGGCGGCGACGTTTCTGCGTTCGTACCGACTAACGTTATCTCTATCACCGATGGTCAGATCTTCTTAGAAACTGACTTATTCAACTCAGGTATCCGTCCGGCAGTAAATGCTGGTATCTCGGTATCGCGTGTTGGTGGTGCTGCACAAACTAAAATCGTTAAGAAACTAGGTGGCGGTATTCGTCTAGCCCTAGCTCAGTATCGTGAATTAGCTGCGTTCTCGCAGTTCGCGTCTGACCTTGATGATGCAACTCGTGCTCAACTTGAGCATGGTGAGCGTGTAACAGAGCTAATGAAGCAGAAACAGTACGCGCCAATGTCTGTTGCTGAAATGTCTTTGTCGTTATTTGCAGCAGAGAAAGGTTACCTTCAAGATATCGAAATCGTTAAAATCATGGATTTCGAAGCTGGGTTACTTTCTTATGCAAACAGCACATACGCAGAGCTTATGGCTCAAATCAATGAAACTGGTAACTACAATGCCGAGATCGAAGCGCAGCTTAAAGAACTTCTAGAGAAGTTTAAATCTACGCAAACTTGGTAATTTAGTTATAAATGGTGCGCTTTAGTTCGCTAAAGCACACCTTGATTCGGAGAAAGAGTCATGGCCAGCGGAAAAGAGATTAAAAGCAAGATCGGTAGTATTAAAAATACTCAAAAGATCACTAGCGCTATGGAAATGGTTGCTGCGTCTAAAATGAAAAAGGCACAGGAACGAGTGGCTTCAAGCCGTCCGTACGCTGAAAATTTACGCAAAGTGATCGGTCATGTTGCTAATGCTAACCTTGAATATCGCCATCCATATATGGAAGAGCGTGAGGTCAAGCGCGTTGGTTATATCGTCATTTCTACCGACCGTGGTTTATGTGGTGGCTTAAACTCTAATGAGTTTAAGAAAGTATCTTTAGATATCAAAGCGTGGAAAGAAAAAGGTGTTTCTGCAGATTTCGCAGTTATGGGCTCAAAAGCCGGCACTTTCTTTAACCGTTTTGGTGGAACAGTACTTGCCAAAAAATCAGGGTTAGGCGATGCGCCTTCTATTACCGACGTAATTGGTCCGGTAAAAGTAATGCTAGAAGCATTCAATGAAGGCAAATTAGACCGCTTGTATGTGGTTTACAACAAGTTTGTAAATACCATGAAGCAAGAGCCAACAATCGATCAGTTGTTGCCTTTGCCAAAAGACGAAAGCAAAGAACTTGCACACCGTTGGGATTACATTTACGAACCAGATCCAAAAGCAATTTTGGATACATTAATGGTTCGTTTTGTGGAATCTCAAGTATACCAAGGTGTAGTTGAAAATGCTGCCTCTGAACAGGCCGCCCGTATGGTTGCAATGAAAGCTGCAACTGATAACGCAGGCGACCTTATGGATGAGTTACAGCTTGTTTATAACAAGGCTCGCCAAGCGGCAATCACACAAGAAATTAGTGAGATTTGTTCTGGTTCAGCAGCAGTTTAATGCTTCGGGCAAAGATTAACGAGAGGAATAGACATGAGTTTAGGTAAGGTCGTCCAAATTATCGGCGCCGTTGTGGATATTGAATTTTCACAAGACAGCGTGCCAGCCGTATATGACGCGTTAAAAATAACAGATGGCGATTTAGCTGGTTTGACTCTAGAAGTTCAACAACAGCTAGGTGGCGGTGTGGTACGTACTATCGCACTAGGTACTACTGACGGTTTACGCCGTGGTGCATTAGTATCAAACACAGGTGAAGCGATTCAAGTTCCAGTTGGTAAAGCAACGCTTGGTCGTATCATGAACGTACTTGGTGAGCCAATCGATGAAGCTGGTCCAATCGGCGAAGAAGACCGTATGTCTATTCACCGTGCAGCGCCTTCATACGAAGAGCAATCAAGTTCAGTAGAACTTTTAGAAACTGGTATCAAGGTAATCGACCTTGTATGTCCGTTCGCTAAAGGTGGTAAAGTTGGTTTATTCGGTGGTGCCGGTGTTGGTAAAACCGTAAACATGATGGAACTTATTCGTAACATCGCAATCGAGCACAGCGGCTACTCAGTATTCGCAGGTGTTGGTGAGCGTACTCGTGAGGGTAACGATTTCTACCATGAAATGAACGATTCAAACGTACTTGATAAAGTATCGCTTGTATACGGTCAGATGAATGAGCCTCCAGGTAACCGTTTACGCGTAGCGTTAACAGGTCTTACTATGGCTGAAAAGTTCCGTGACGAAGGTCGCGACGTACTTTTCTTCGTAGATAACATCTACCGTTACACACTTGCTGGTACTGAAGTATCTGCACTTCTTGGTCGTATGCCATCAGCGGTAGGTTACCAGCCTACACTTGCTGAAGAAATGGGTGTACTGCAAGAGCGTATCGCATCTACTAAGACGGGTTCAATCACTTCAATCCAAGCGGTATACGTACCTGCGGATGATTTAACGGATCCATCTCCAGCAACAACGTTTGCTCACTTAGATGCAACAGTAGTACTTTCGCGTGATATCGCGTCACTTGGTATCTACCCAGCGGTAGACCCACTTGATTCATCTTCACGTCAACTTGATCCATTAGTAATTGGTCAAGAGCACTACG
Source organism: Pseudoalteromonas sp. SR44-8 (assembly GCF_014163635.1). Taxonomy (NCBI): domain Bacteria; kingdom Pseudomonadati; phylum Pseudomonadota; class Gammaproteobacteria; order Alteromonadales; family Pseudoalteromonadaceae; genus Pseudoalteromonas; species Pseudoalteromonas sp. SR44-8. Next base: position 12,358 of record NZ_JACJDS010000025.1, on the reverse strand, counting down.
ATACAGCACGTGGCGTTCAGACAGTTCTTCAGCGTTACAAAGAACTTAAAGACATCATTGCAATCCTAGGTATGGACGAGCTTTCTGACGAAGATAAGCAACTTGTATCTCGTGCACGTAAAATCCAACGTTTCCTATCTCAGCCATTCTTCGTGGCAGAGGTTTTCACAGGATCACCGGGTAAATACGTGTCACTTAAAGACACAATTGCTGGCTTCAAAGGCATCTTAAACGGTGAATTTGATGATATGCCAGAGCAAGCGTTCTACATGGTTGGCTCTATCGAAGAAGCTCAAGAAAAAGCCAAAAACATGTAATTAGGAGGGTAGTATGGCAGCTATGACTGTACATCTTGACGTAGTAAGCGCAGAGCGGAAGTTATTCTCTGGTCTGGTTGAATCGATTCAAGTAAGCGGTAGTGAAGGTGAACTAGGTGTAAACCCAGGACATGCGCCACTATTGACTGCCCTTAAACCTGGTATGGTACGTTTAGTAAAGCAATTTGGTCACGAAGAAGTAATGTATGTTGCTGGTGGTACTCTAGAAGTGCAACCGAACATAGTGACTATTTTGGCTGATGTGGCGGTTCGTGGTGAAGACCTTGACGAACAAGCAACAGAAGCAGCTAAACGTGAAGCTGAAGCGCAAATGGCGAATTCTTCAGCCGCTGAATTAGATTATCAACAAGCAGCAGTACAACTTGCAGAAGCAATTGCACAGCTACGCGTTATTCAGCAATTACGTAAAAAGTAAGCCTATCTGGTTTTCAAAAAGCCCACTTTATGTGGGCTTTTTTGTGCTTGAAATATACTGCATTGTTATCTTATTAGAACGCTATCATTTTTCTAAACTCTACTTTTACAGCTCTTTATCATTATTTTTACTTATATCCTTCATCGATCCCCGTTACAATATAACTAATACAAAGCAAGTTGTGATTTCAGCTTAGATTCAGTGGCTACTGCTAGATTGCCATTGAGTAAGTGCACATGATGTGACTTACGTAATCTTTTTGAATTTACACGCGCTTATTCATTTCAATAAAACAAAGAAAGAAGGAAATTGTTTTAATGTCACTTACTACTGTAATTCTTGCTGCGGGTAAAGGTACTCGTATGCGTTCTGCTCTACCTAAGGTGCTGCACAAAGTTGCCGGTAAACCTATGGTGCAACACGTTATCGATAATGCTAAAGCACTCGGTGCGACATCTACTAACTTAGTTTTTGGTCATGGCGGCGAATTATTACAACAACAACTTGCTGACAACGATGTAAACTGGGTACTTCAAGCTGAGCAGCTTGGTACTGGCCATGCAGTGGCACAAGCAAACCCACATATTAATGATGAAGACACTGTATTGGTTTTATACGGTGACGTACCACTGACAAAGCAATCAACCCTTGAGCGTTTATTGGCTGCTACACCTGAAAACGGCTTAGCCGTGCTTACTGTAAATTTAGCTAACCCTAATGGTTATGGCCGTATGTTACGTGTTGATGGCAAGCTAGTTGGGATTGTTGAACAAAAAGATGCAAGCGCAGAGCAATTACTTATTAACGAAGTAAACACTGGCATCATGGCTGTAAACGGTAAACTGCTGAAAAGCTGGTTAGGCAACTTATCTAACGAAAACGCGCAAGGTGAATACTACCTCACAGATATAGTCGCAATGGCGCACAGTGAAGGTGTAGAGATAAGCTCAGCACAACCAGATCATCCAATGGAAGTTGAAGGTGCAAATAACCGCGTACAACTTGCAGGCCTTGAACGCGCATATCAGTCGTGGCAAGCCGAACAGTTAATGCTTAATGGTGCAACGCTTGCCGACCCTGCTCGCATTGATGTACGCGGCGAAGTGACAACTGGTGAAGATGTATTAATTGACGTAAACGTTATTTTTGAAGGTAAAGTTACTCTTGGTAATAACGTTGAAATTGGCCCTAACTGCGTACTTAAAAATTGTACGATTGGCGATAACGTAATTATTAAAGCTAATACCTTAATTGATGATGCAAGCGTAGCCGACAAGTGTACTTTGGGGCCTTATGCACGTCTGCGCCCAGGTGCGATTATGGAAGAAGACTCGCATATTGGTAACTTTGTTGAGATGAAAAAAACCCGTTTAGGCAAAGGCTCTAAAGCAAATCATCTTTCTTACTTAGGCGATGCTGAAATTGGCGAAAAAGTAAATATTGGTGCCGGTACTATTACTTGTAACTACGATGGCGTAAATAAAGCCAAAACCATTATTGGTGATAATGCCTTTATTGGCTCTAACTCATCGCTTGTTGCACCGGTAAACATTGGCGCAACAGCAACTGTTGGTGCAGGTTCTGTGATCACCAGCACAGTTGAAAATGAACAGCTAGCAATCGCGCGTTCAAAACAGCGCAACTTAACCGGTTGGAAACGCCCAGTTAAAAAGTAAGTGCAGTAGTGTTTACCTTAGCTAGAAAAGCGAGTTTATACTCGCTTTTTGCTTTTTATTTAGCTGTAACATACTGCTATTAACTCCTGTTGCATCCGTTGAACTTTAATTTGCTGAGGTTGTTTTGGGCAATTAGCGCACTTTGCAACATTACCTATTTGGTAATGCAAACAACATGTTTTTCGCGTTAATGCTAATGAGTCTGAGCAAGCTGTAAGCATAATAAACTCCCCCGCCTCTGAGATATCGAGAGCATGCAACCAGTGCGCTGCCATTACATGAATATTAAACTGCGGCTTTCGCTTTGCATGAAGTAGTAGTATTGCTAATAGCGTGTCAGCTAATAAGGACATCGCCAAACGCTCATTAAGCCTTGCAACGAGGTTTAAATCTGTGAGTAACTTAACAACATAGCGTTTCAAATGGGCAGCCATATCCGTTACTGCCTGTTGCTGGTTTTGATGGTACTGCGCTTTTATAGTGGATAGTTGCAGCCCTGCAATAACACCTTGCTGATAGTGTTGCTTAAAGTTTTGCAAAGAAAAACTCATATTAAGTTCATGAACGCTGATAAGCGCTAAATAGACAGGTTGCCAATACAGCATGCCCCAGCTTTTGATTGCCCAATAACTGCGCCCAGCAGCGGGGTTTTGCTGCTGCCAATACTGGTGTAACCTTGCAACCAGCAATGAACTCGATTGTATATCGAGCCAATCTGTTGATTGTTCTGGTACTTTTAAAGCACTGTGGTAGCCCTTAGCAAGATTTAACAGCTTACTAAGGGCGAGTTGTTCAGCGTTCATAACGAGTTTAAATACTTAAAATGAGGCGTTTAAACTAAGCTCAACACTGCGCTCAGCGCCCATCCAACAGCCATTTATATCAAAACAAGCACCCACATAACGTTTGTCTGTTAAGTTACTCACGGCTAAACCGATTTTATAGCTGTCGTTAAAACGATAGCTAGCGGCAGCATCAAACAAGGTATAACCCGGTACTGTATCGGAATTTAAGGCATCTAACTGACTTTCACCGACATAACGTACACCGCCATTAAATTCCAGTGCATCGTTAAAGAAGTAATTTAACCACATTGAGGCTTGTTGCTCTGCTACCCAAATAGGTGTTTTACCTTCCAATGCCGGGTTTTGTGGATTATCTATTACCTCAACATCCATATCTGTTAGATTTACAGTAACATCAAGAGTGTCAGTGAGTTGCTGATAAACACTGATCTCAAAACCCTTCGATTGTACTTCACCATTTTGTGTGTATTTCATAAAGTCTGGAGTGTTAACCACCACATCTTGTTTGCGCAAATCAAAAAAGGCCGCGGTTACTTTAGTTGTTGCATCATTGTTGTGATATTTCATTCCGACTTCAATTTGCTCTGCGGTCGTTGGTTTAAATGCTTTGCCAGTTAAGGTATCTACCCCCGAAGTGGGCTCGAATGATTCTGAGTAACTGGCATAAGGAGCAATGTTATTATCAAAGGTATAAATTGCTGCCATACGAAAAGTGGTATCGCTTTGATCGATTTCTTGACTACTAGATATACCGCTTTTCGTATCATCTGTAACACTGTAGTAATTATCATAACGAAGGCCAGCAATCACTGTCAGCGCATCGAGCTTTATCTCATCTTGAAGATAAAAACCGCGTTGAGATTGCTCTAAACGGCTAAATTGACGATAGCTATCTAAAGCGGCTGTAGTAGCTGCATTAAACTGGCTGTGATCTGGATTTGATAAATCAAGTGTTGGCGTATTTGCACCAAAAGTATCGGCATAGTCAAATGTAGAATCAAGGGTTTGATATTCAAAGCCAAATAATAGCTGATGATTAGTCTTCGCTAAACCAAATTGCACAGCGAGTTGGTTATCAACCACGAAGCCTTCCGCGTCTTCAATGGTTTTATAGGCAGTACGAGTTAAAATTTTATCTGCATCAGCTAAGCCGAAGTCATAGCTATTTTGTTGCGTGGCATCGGCATTGGTATAACGAAAGTTTTGTAAAAACGAAATTGAATCTGAAAATTCATGATTTAATTTATACCCGATCATAGTGACTTCACGAGCAAACTCAGCCCAGTTTTCATCGCCAGCATACGCATCAGCATCTAACTTACCGTAACTGGCTTCGTAAAGTGTGCCTTTCGCGGGTAATGGCGTTGATGGCACCATTTTAGGATCGTCTTGATAATATAAGTTAAGGTTTAAGCTTGTTTGCTCACTTATCTCAAAAGTTACTGAGGGCGCAATGGTGACTCTTTCTTCTTCGGTTGTTTGCTGTTGGCCGTCGCGGCTACGGGCAAGTGCAATAAAGCGATAATTAACGCCGTCGGTAATAGCGCCTGTGCTATCTAAAGCTAATTCAGCCAAGCTATTGCTACCAATTCGGGCTCTAATATTATGCTCAGAGGATGCTTGAGGCGTTTTTGCTGTTTGGTTAACCATGCCACCTGGAGGTGCCGCTCCGTATAAAACCGATGCTGGGCCTTTTAAAATTTCGACACTTTGTGTTGCATACGCATCTACTTGTGGAGCTAAGTTATAAGCTAGGTTGTATTGCAGCGGTAAACCATCGTAAAAATTACGGTAACTTTCAAAACCACGAATCGTATATTGGTCAAAAATTGTTACTGTACTGCGATTTTCAGGTGTGATCCCAGAAACATAGCGCAATGCTTCATTAACGGTATCTACTTGGCGTAACTCTAGTAATTTATTGTCGTAAACCTCAAAACTCATAGGCGATTCAATCGGCGTCAAACTCGATTTGGTCCCTGTTGAACGATAACTTTTTCCATATACTTCAATACTTTCTATGTCGTCTGCGGCTGGCTTTTCTGCAGCAAACCCATAGTTACTCATTAAACATAATGATATTGCAGATAGTCCAAACATTGATTTTTTTAACACAATCACTCCTTAAATTTTACTAGAATTAAACCATTGACACTTTATTGGAAACGCGATTAGTATACATTCTCATTTAGATTTATCAATTGTTTTCAATTAAAGGTGATCGTGCTCATGGTTCAGTTAAATGTGTTACTGGCGGATTCACAGCAGCAAGCTTCAACTAATGAAGCAAGTTCAATGCTTAATTCAATGTTTAATAAGAAAAATATAGATAATTTTAAAATAGGTCTTGAGCAGGTTATGCAATTGTTGGAGCAAACAATCGCAACACAACAAAAACCATTTAGCGGAATATTACCGCAGGAGCTAGCTAAAAAATTTATTGGTATTGACCTTAATCAACCGCTGTTTGATATACCGGACGCACTAAAAGAAGTTGCTCAGCTTTATCTTAAAGATGCTGTTTATTTTAATAATCCACGCTATCTCGCGCATTTAAATTGTCCGATTGTTTATCAAAGTATCCTTGCTGAATTGCTCGCTACTTCGATTAATACTGCTGTAGAGACCTGGGATCAAAGTGGTGGTGCCACTTTTATTGAACAAAGTATCGTAGATTGGACACTCTCAAAACTGGCGCTTGGTGAGCAGGCTGATGGCGTATTTAGCAGTGGTGGTACGCAATCTAATTTAATGGCGATGTTGTTAGCTCGTGATTTTCAGTGCCAGTTATATGCAGGGCATACTAATAAACAGCAAGGTTTACCACACGACTTTAGGCGACTAAAAATTTTCACCTCAAAAGTTAGCCATTTTAGTATTCAAAAAGCCGCCGCAATTTTAGGACTTGGTTACGATGCTGTTGTAAGCGTTCCGTGTGATGAATATTTTAGAATGGATATGACCGCTTTAAATCAGGCGATCGAACACTGTCAGCAACAAGGCGATATCGTTATGGCCATCGTTGCAACAGCTGGAACAACTGATTTTGGTAGTATCGATCCATTAACGCAGATAGCTGAAATAGCTAAGCGCTGTGGTGCGTGGCTTCATGTTGATGCTGCTTATGGCGGGGGCTTATTAATCACGCCCAATAATAAACACAAGTTAGCGGGTATTGAATGCGCAGATTCGGTCACTATTGATTACCATAAGTCATTTTTTCAGCCTGTTAGCTGCAGTGCTTTTTTTGTAAAAGATAAGCAACATCTATCAGTTGTTACTTATCATGCCGAATATTTAAACCCATTAAGTCAGCAACAAGCGGGAACGCCAGATCTATGCAATAAGAGCATTCAAACCACACGACGTTTTGATGCGTTAAAGTTGTGGTTTTCACTGCGTACGGTAGGAGCTCAAAACTTAGGTGTAGCATTTGAACAAGTGATGCATTTAGCACGACAAGGTTATTTGTTATTAGCCTCTGAAGCAGATATTGAAATTATTCATCAGCCGCAGTTAAGTACACTAGTATTTCGTTTTGTTGGCGATAGCGGTGCTACAGATAGTGAATTGGACGCCGTAAATAAATATATTCGTAAACAGTTATCTCGCCAAGGTGAGGCGTTGATCGCGGCAACTAAGGTAGCAGATAAACAATATTTAAAGTTCACCTTACTGAACTGTGCCACCACTATCAATGATATCCAGCAAGTTGTAAGGCTTATAAAGCAATATGGTTATCAATACTTAGCAAGTGATTTAGCGAACGAACATGCTCCTTTAAGTCTTGCACTGGAGGAAGTTAGCTATGGATAAGTCCATTTATGATGTTATTGGTATTGGTTTAGGGCCATTTAATTTAAGTCTGGCATGTTTAACTGCGCCACTTGAAGGAGTCAGCAGCCTCTTTTTAGATAAAAAAGCTGAGTTTAATTGGCATCCAGGCATGATGCTTCCTGAGGTAAGTTTACAAACCCCCTTTATGTCTGACTTGGTAACGCTTGCTGACCCAACTAGCCCTTATAGCTTTTTAAACTATATAAAGCAGCAAGGTCGACTGTATTCTTTTTATATTAGAGAAAACTTTTTCTTACTTCGCCAAGAATATAATCAGTATTGCCAGTGGGCAACAAAGCAGCTGCCTAATATACGTTTTAATTCAGAGGTTCAGCATGTTGAGTACAGCCAAGACGAAGATATTTATATAGTACAAACAGCAGAGCAAGTGTATCTAGCTAAACATTTAGTGTTAGGCACCGGGCCGGTGCCACGTCATCCTCAATGTGCTCAAGCATTTAAGTTGCAAGAGGGGGTTATTCATTCTAGCAACTACTTAGCCAATAAAAGTCAATTACAGCAAAAGCAGTCGATCAGCATTATTGGTAGCGGGCAAAGTGCCGCTGAGATTTTTTATGATTTATTACAAGAGATTGATCAGCATAATTATCAACTAAATTGGCTTACTCGTTCTTCACGGTTTTACCCGCTCGAATACACTAAATTAACGTTAGAAATGACCTCACCAGAATACGTTGATTATTTTTATCAATTACCAGAACAAAAACGCCAGCAGTTAAATCGTCGTCAGCATAATCTCTATAAAGGTATTAATAGCGAATTGATCAACAATATTTTTGATTTGCTGTATAGCAAACGGCTAACAGCTAAATTGCCAGTAAGCTTGCACACAAACTCGGCATTGATTGATATGACCTACCTGAGCCACCAGCAGGGTTTTGAACTTAGCTTAGAGCAAACTGAACAGCAGCAAGGTTATTCACTAAACACCCAAAGCGTTATTTTTGCAACGGGTTATCAGTCTTACCAACCGAGCTTTTTAGCAGGGATCAGTCATTGCATTGATAGTGACGACGCGGGGCTTTATCAAGTTGCTCGTAATTACTCAATAGACAAGCAGCATCAACGTATTTTTGTACAAAATACAGAGCAACACACCCATGGTTTTGTGACTCCTGATTTAGGCATGGCATGTTATCGCAACTCTTGTATTATTCGTGCGATCACCGGACATGAATATTATCCAATAGAACGTAAAATAGCTTTTCAGGAGTTTGCTGCGCCCAATTATGAGTTAAGCGACGAAGTAGAGCAGTTTCGCGCATGAGTAAGCAGTTTAAAGTTTTGTTGATCGCGGTAACGGTATTTGCAGTGCTCAGTGATTCAATGTTATTGCCGTTTTATCCTACTTTCTTTAGTGCGGTATTTAATATAAGTGACCCTGCCTATGTTGGCACTTACATTGCTGCCAGCTGCTTTGTTGTCATGGTATGTTTTCCTATTTGGGCCTTCATTAGTAAATACATTAATGTGCTACCTTTATTGGTTTATAGCCAAATTGCTGCGGGTGTATTTAGTGTCAGTAGCTTTTTTGCTAGCGACTTAAATTGGTTTTGGTTTTCCTCCATGGCTATGTTTGCTTTTAAAGCCAGCTATTTACTGGTTTATCCATACTTAATGAGCTTGGAAGCGAAAACAAATCACGTTACGACGATTGCAATGCTTAGTGTTGTGGTGCACTTTGGCGCCATACTTGGCGCACTTGCTGGTGGCTTTGTGTTATCGGCTCTTCCTGGCAAAGCCGCATTTTTAATAATGGCTCTAAGCGATTTTACTCAGGTTTTTGTGTGCGCCTATCTCATAAGATTAGCGCCTAGTAAAAATCAGTCGCCTCCAGTAGCAAAAACATCAATCACTTCATCAAGTCGTTGGCCTGTATATCAACTTGGCATTGTTATGTTGTGCTTTTACTTTAGTGCTTTTTTGATCCGGCCTTTTTTTGCGGCATATTGGCAAAGTATTAGCGACACCTCCAGTATCGTCCTAGCGAGTGTTGTGTTTTCTATCCCTGCTTTTATGGCATTGCTTGCGCTGTGCTTTAATCATTGGCGGCAGCACACAAATCGCAACCCCATCAACTTATTAGTTGTCTTTATGTTGATCATTACAGGCGTTGCATTACAAGCCAGCCCTCTTTACTTAGTAGTGATCGCAGGACGCTGCCTGTTCGGTCTATCGCTATTCATTATTATTGTGCGTCTTGATCTGCTGCTTTACCAAGTGAGTACGCCAGACAAGTACGCTGAAGATTTTAGTAAAGTCAGTTTTTGCCAAAGCTTAGGTGTACTTTTAGCTTCTTACTGCGCGGGTTTGCTGGTTAAAAGCTCTGGTTTAGTAATACCTTTTTGGGTCGCCGCTGGTGGGCTCGCTATATCTGCTTGTTGTTTATGGCTACTGAGCAAGCAAAGTCGACGCCATACTCCTTGCGCCAATCTGGCATCGACCACGAGGGCTCAATAATGTCCATTACAGCAGCTGTTTTTTGTCAGCAGTTTACTAATATCGCAGAGCTTAGCTTAAGGCCATTTAGCCTAGCACAAGATCTCGCGTTAATTCACCAGTGGGTTACTCAGCCTCATGCACAGTTTTGGGGCATGCAGGAATTTACCATTGAGCAGTTACAGCAAGAATATCAAAGCCTGTTAGCACATAGTGATATTTATATCGGCTACGCAAACAATAGCGCGTGTTTTTTAGTTGAGTTATATGACCCTCTATTAGATGAAATAGGTAATCATTACCCCGTCAAAGCAGGTGATATTGGCATGCACATTCTGATTGCCCAAAGCAATAACAAGGTGCATGGCTTTACTTGGTCGGTGTTTCAACTGGTGATGAATTTCATTTTTGCTAATGACAAAAATCAGCGCGTTATTGTTGAACCCGATATTCGCAATAACAAAATTCATTGTTTGAATACTAAAGCCGGCTTTCGTTATCAATCTGCGGTTAGGTTAACTCATAAAACCGCACATCTCGCATTTTGCACGCGTGATAACTTTTATCATGCATTAAATAAGGATAATACTATGAAGCACATTCCGCTGAGCCCAGAGCAAGCCGTCAGTCATTTAACGCAACAGCTATGGCGGCATGTAAATAGGTTACATGTTCGCAAAGCTTTGAGTGAGTTTGCTCATGAGCGGCTGATAAAACCGCAATTGACCAATGAAGATGCAGATTGGCAATATTTTGAGCTCAGTACAGACAAAGAAACCATTGTTTATCGCTTTAAAGCCAAGCTGGGGTATTTGAATCACTGGCATATAGCAGCAGACTCAATTGAAAAACAAATAGATAACCAAGTAGCCGAGCTCGATTCAATCGCCTTTATTTGTGAGTTACAACATAGTTTAGGTATCAGCCAAGCTATGCTGCCTACTTATTTAGAAGAGATAGCCAGTACTTTATATGGCAGTGCTTATAAGCATCAGCTGCCAGCATTGACTGCTGAGCAACTCACCACTGCGGATTTTCAACAGGTAGAGAGTGCGATGACGGAAGGTCATCCTTGCTTTATAGCAAACAATGGTCGAATAGGGTTTGATACCAATGATTATCGGCAATACGCACCAGAGACTGGCGCGCACTTACAGCTGGTTTGGCTAGGTGCGCATAAAGATAGAGTGGTGTTTTCGACCACCGATGATTTAGATTATCAAACACTCATAACGCAAGAGCTATCAACGCACACCATAGAGTCATTTAAGCAAAAGCTATTAGCGCGTGGAGTAAATAGTGACGATTACTTTTTTTTCCCCGTTCATCCTTGGCAGTGGTTTAATAAACTCGCGTCGTTATTCTCTAACGATATTGCTGATCAGCATTTGGTTTGCTTAGGATACAGTGAAGATGAATATCAGCCGCAGCAGTCTATTCGTACTTTTTTCAATAAAACACATCCGCATAAACGCTATGTAAAGACCGCACTGTCAATTTTGAATATGGGATTCATGCGTGGTTTATCGCCTTATTATATGAGTGCAACTCCCGCAATTAACGATTGGGTAGCACAAGTATTATCACAGGATCCGTACTTAGCTGAATCCGGTTTTACAATTCTGCGTGAGGTTGCAGCAATTGGTTATTATAATCACGCTCTAGAAGCCGCAACCGATCAATACAGCCCATATCGAAAAATGCTTTCTGCACTTTGGCGTGAAAGCCCAATGCCAAAGATAAAGAGTAATCAGCGCTTAATGACCATGGCGTCGCTGCTGCATATAGATAATCAAGGACAAGCGTTATTACCTGCTTTGATAAAATCAGCCAAGATAGTTACTCATATATGGATTGCTAAATATCTAAAAGCATACTTAGATCCACTCCTTCATTGTTTCTACTCCCATGACTTAGTATTTATGCCTCATGGTGAAAACTTGATCCTGTTACTTGAGAACAACATTCCAGCCAAAGCAATAATGAAAGATATTGCCGAGGAGATAGCTATTCTTAATAAAGATTTAGTACTGGCGGATAATATTCAACGCTTAACTGTGGATGTGCCCGATGAATTAAAAGTGCTGTCAATTTTTACAGATGTGTTTGATTGTTTCTTTAGGTTCGTGGCTGATATCCTTGATCAGCAAAACGACTATTCAGGACGAGACTTTTGGCAACAAGTTGCAGAGTGTGTAATTAGCTATCAACAATCACACCCAGAACTAAAAGATAAGTTTATCAAGTACGATCTATTTAGTGCTGATTTCACCTTGTCGTGTTTAAACCGATTACAGTTAAGTAATAATCAGCAAATGATAGATTTGGCAGATCCGGCAAAAAATCTTAAATTTGAAGGAAAATTAATCAATCCGATAGCCGCATTTAATCCAATTAAAAAAGATAACAGTGCAACAGTTTAATAATTGCTATTTAGCTATGAGATGGATCAGGTCTGTATGCGCAGCTTGGTTGCTCTCATAGCTGAAAATTTAAGCGAAAATAACGCTATAACGCCTTGTTTGTATGCCTTTTGAGCAAATGGTTAATTAATTTAATAAAACTGAAATAAAGCGTTGACGGCCTCAAGAATATCCCTATAATGCGCATCCACTGACCCGGCAGGCAGCAATGAAAAGCGCTGAACAAACGGTAAGTAAGTCGAGTAAAACTTAGCTTTGAAATCTTTTAAAAGAAACTAAAAATTAAGTGTTGACAAAAAAATAGGAAAGCGTAATATGCGCAGCCCTAGCGAGATAAAGTTTAACTTTAACCGCAACGTTCTTTAACAATATAAAGCAATCATCTGTGTGGGCACTCGTACAG